>JASFRE010000199.1:0-7669 GCA_050115055.1 Candidatus Eiseniibacteriota bacterium
AAGAGCGTCGGCTGCTCGCGCGGGCGGAGGTGCGCCTGGCGGATCAGGGTCTCGAGCAGGCCACGCGCCGCGTCGCGACCGTGGGCGGCGACCACCTGGTCGAGCGCCTCGAGCCACTCGGCCAGCTCGTCGGCGGCGATCGCCGGCGGCGCGCCGTGGGGCAGCGGCTGGAGGTCGGCCCGGTCCGGCGCGGATTCGGTCGCCGATTCGTGGGCCTGCGTACGGTCGGTAAGCTCGATCGCCATGGGTCAGCCTTTCGTGTGCGCGATGCGGGGCGACACCGGGCGGGGGATCGCCCCTCGATACTACGATCGTGCCGGCGGCGATGGCGGTGCGGGGAGACGCCGCGCGGTGCGGGGAGACGCCGGTCGGCGCGTGATCCTCTCCTTCCCGGCCGGGGCTCCGGCGGTCGAACCCCGTCGAGCCGGCGGCGCTCAGCTCCAGCGGAGCAGGAGCGAGGTCGGATCGAGCTCGATCTGCAGCTCGGCCACGTCCGGGTTCTCGTGGTCCTTGTGGAGACGCAGGCGCACGTGATCGGCCATCGGCTCGAGCCCGACCAGGACGGCGACGGCGTCCTCCACCCGGGCGATGATGGCAGGAACGCCGCGCCCGTCGAGCTCGCGATCCTCCCGGTGGCTGCGGGCGGAGACCCACATCTCGGCCCCGATCTCCCGGGCGATCTCCCTGAGCTCGGCAAGCTCGCGCTCCAGGGTAAGCGGATCGGCCGCCAGGGTGTCGAAGCCGTCGTAGCCGTCGATCACGATCATCACCGGCTCGAACTGCTGGTGCTCGCGGATGAAGTCGAGGTTGCCGCGGATCTTCGCGATCTCGAAGCTGTCGCCGCGGAAGGTATGAATGTAGCGGTTGCGCTCGACGCGCAGGTGGGCCGCGGTACGATCGGTGAGCTCGGTGGACCCGGCGAGCTCGTTGAACACCTCGTCGTAGAAGGAGCGAACGTGATCGACCGAGTCGCCGATCGAGAGATGCAGCACCTTGCGACCCTGCAACAGCTCGTCGAGCGCCACGCCGACCAGGAAGGCGGTCTTTCCCACCCCGGCGCGCGAGAAGACCACGCCCAGGTTGCCCCGCCCCAGCCCGCCGTGGATCGAGCGCTCGAAGACCCGCAGCGGGCTGCGCGCGGTGAGCTCCTTGCTGTAGATCATCCTGCCAGTCTCCCGTGCCGGTCGGGCCGGCCCTCCGGCGTCCGTAAGCATGCGGTCTACTGCCCCCGGGCGCGGCGCTCGGCCCAGGCGCTCGCCAGCTCCCGGTCCACCTCCGCCGGCACCGGCGCGTACCGCGCGAACTCCATCGTGAACTCCGCCTGACCCTGCGTGGCCGAGCGCAGCGTCGTGGCGTAGCCGAACATCGTCGACAGCGGCACCTCGGCCTCGACGCGCACGAAGCCCTCGTCCTCGGTGGCTCCGATGATCATGCCGCGACGCTGGGTCAACGTCACCACCATGTCGCCCTGGAACTCCGACGGCCCCTCGACGGCGACGAGCATGAGCGGCTCGAGCGCCACCGGCCGGGCGCGACGGTAGTTCTCGCGCAGCGCATCGCGCGCCGCGGTCTGAAACGCCATGTCCGACGAGTCGACGGAGTGGGCGGCGCCGTCGGTCAGCGTCACCTTGACGCCGGTGACGCGGTGACCGACATGTTCGCCGCGCTCGAGGGCGGCGCGGAAGCCCTTCTCGCACGACGAGATGTACTCGGTCGGGATGTTGCCGCCGGTCACCTTGTTCTCGAACTCGAAATCGCGGTCGGTGAGCGGCTCGAGACGACCGATGACGCGGCCGTACTGGCCCGAGCCGCCGGTCTGCTTGCGATGCGTGTAGTCGAAGTCGATCGCCTCGGTGATGGTCTCGCGATAGGCGACCTGCGGCGCCCCGACCTCGAGATCGACGCCGTACTCGCGACGCATGCGCTCCAGGTAGACGTCCAGGTGCAGCTCGCCCATGCCGGCGACGATGGTGTCACCGGTCTCCTGGTCCTGGCGGCTGCGGAAGGTCGGATCCTCCTTCATGAAGCGCTGGATCGCCTTCGACATGTTGCCGGCCGCCTTCTTGTCGCGCGGCTTGACGGCCAGCGAGACCACGGTGTCCGGCACGTGCATCGAACCGAGCGTCACGTTGATGCCGTCACCGATGAAGGTGTCACCCGACGCACAGTCGATACCGAAGAGGGCGACGATGTCGCCACCGGCCGCGTCGTCGATGTCCTCCATGCTGTCAGCGTGCAGGCGCGCGAGTCGCGAGACCTTCACCCGACGCTGGGTGCGCGCGTTGTGAATCGTGTCGCCCTTGCGGAGTCGACCCTGGTAGAGGCGCAGGTAGGTGAGCTGACCGTAGGGACTGTCGACCAGCTTGAAGGCCAGCGCCACCAGCGGCTTCGAGGGATCGGCCTCGAGCTGCACCGGCGCGCCGCCGTTCTCCAGACTCGTGGCCTGGTTGGCGACCTCGTTGGGCGCCGGCAGGTAGCGCACCACGGCGTCCATGAGGAGCTGCACGCCCTTGTTCTTGTAGGCCGAGCCCAGGAAGACCGGCGTGATCTTGCGGGCGAGCGTCGCCTCGCGGACCGCCCGGTGCAGGAGCTCCGGCGTCACCGCCTCCTCGAGGATCGCCTCGGTGAGCTCGTCGGAATGGAGGGAGAGCGTGTCGAGCAGCGCCTCGCGGCGCGCCTCGGCCTCCGGCCGCTGCGCTGCCGGGATCTCGCCCCAGACGATGCTCTCACCGGCCTCCCCCTCGAAGGTGGCGGCCCGCATCTCGACCAGGTCGACGACGCCCTGGTGGTCGGCCTCGAGGCCGATCGGCACCTGCATCAGCACCGCATTGTGCTTCAGCTTGTCGTGCAGCTGCTGCGCGACGCGCGCCGGATTGGCGCCCGAGCGATCGCACTTGTTGATGAACGCGATGCGCGGGACGTTGTAGCGGCGCATCTGGCGGTCGACGCTGATCGACTGCGACTGCACGCCGGCGACACCGCACAGGACCAGGATCGCGCCGTCCAGCACGCGCAGAGAGCGCTCGACCTCGATCGTGAAGTCGACGTGACCCGGCGTGTCGATGATGTTGATGTGGTGACCATCCCACTCGCAATAGGTGGCGGCCGAGGCGATGGTGATGCCGCGCTCGCGCTCGAGCTCCATCGAGTCCATGGTCGCACCAACGCCGTCCTTGCCACGCACCTCGTGCATGGCGTGGATGCGCCGCGTGTAGAACAGGATGCGCTCGGTCAGCGTCGTCTTCCCCGAGTCGATGTGCGCCGAGATGCCGATGTTCCTGACCCGGGACAGATCCCTGATCATCATGTGCTCCAATGCCAGTGCCGGACGGGTCCCGGTCGATGACCGGGCCCTGCCGGGCGAAGCGTCGGGTCGCCGGTGCGGGCGCGTCGTACGCGCCGATCACCGGCAGACCTCGCGGTCGTGACGCGACGTGGGCGTCGTGATGTCGACTGGAATGCAGCCCGCGGTGGGATGGAATGAGCCGCGCGAGCAGCCGCCGTGTTTTGGAGCGCGGATCATGAAACGAGATTCACCATGGCGTCAAGAGGGCGGCGGGCCAACGCCAGGCCACCAGCCGGCGCTCCATCCGATCCGCCGGGCGCCCGGCCGATTCCTGGCAACCGATTGCCGCACAAGGGAGTGGGACGGCCGTCCGGGGCCACCACGGTGGTCGCCGAGGGGTGGGACGGGCTGTCGCGCGCGGCCGGTGGTTGGTGGGCGCCGCGGGGTGCGCCGGGACCCCGGGTGTCGCCAGCGGGTGGCGAATCGGCGCGAATTGTCGTGGATCTTAATTAGACGCCAGGTCGACGACGGTGGCGATTGCAGAGGACGCTCGGTGGAGCGATGCCGCAGGCGCGCCGGGAGGAGAACCATGGAACGCAGGAGCGAGTCATCAACGCCGCCACGGACCCACGCGACACCGGCCAGCATGAGCCGGGGCCGACCCCGGATCGTCGTCCTCGGCAGCGGCTTCGGAGGTGCCTACTGCGCCCAGGAGCTCGAGCGCCGGCTGCGGGAGACGGACGCCGAGATCCTGCTGCTCGACCGGAACAACTACTTCGTCTTCTACCCGCTCCTGGTCGAGGCGGGTACCGGCAGCCTCGAGCCGCGCCACACGGTGGTGTCGTCCCGGTCCTTTCTCCGGCGCTCGAGCTTCCGGCGCGCCGAGGTCCTGGGCATCGACACCGTGGCGCGCGAGGTCCGCTACCGGGCCCCCGGCACCGACGCCGAGCACACTGCGGGCTACGATCATCTGGTGGTGGCGCTCGGCAGCGTCACGCGCATGCCACCGATCCCCGGCCTGGCCGAGCATGGCTTCGGCATGAAGAGCCTGACCGATGCGGTGGCGCTCAGGGATCGCGCCATCCAGATGCTCGAGCTGGCCGATGCCACCGACGATCCGGCGGCCCGCCGGGCGCTCCTGCACTTCGTCGTGGTCGGCGCCAACTTCACCGGGGTCGAGGTGGCCGGCGAGTTTCTCGTCTTCCTGCGCGAGGCCAGCCGCCAGTACCGCAGCGTGAGCCGTGACGAGTGCAGTGTCACGCTGGTCGAGATCGCCGATCGCATCCTGTCGGCGCTCGACCCGGACCTGTCGAAGTACGCGCGTGAGCGCATGGAACAGCGCGGCATCCGGGTGCGGCTCCGCAGCTCGGTGCGCGAGATCCGGCCCGAGCGCGTGCTGCTCGAGGACGGCGGCGTCATCGACGCGCACACGACGATCTGGTGTGCCGGCATCGCGGCACCCCCCATCCTGGGTTCGCTCGGTCTGCCGGTCGACGAACGCGGCTACCTGAGCTGCACGCCCGACCTGCGGGTCGAGGGACACGACTCGATCTGGGGGATCGGCGACTGCGCGGTCAACCCGGATCCGGATGGACGCCCCTACCCGGCCACGGCCCAGCACGCCGTGCGCCAGGGCGTGCACCTCGCTCGCAACCTGGTCCGTGTCCTGCGGGACGAGACACCGCGACCCTTCGTCCACGACTCGCTCGGTTCGCTGGCGGCGCTGGGGTGCCGCACCGGAGTCGCCAAGGTCGGGGGCATCAAGCTCTCCGGTTTCGCCGCCTGGTTCCTGTGGCGAACGGTCTACCTCTTCAAGATGCCGGGATGGTCGCGGCGCCTGCGCGTGGCGCTCGAATGGGCGGTCGACCTCGTCTTCCGGCGCGATTTCGTCGAGCTCGGCATCCACCGGCCGGACCGGACGGACGGGCGGGCCATGACGCCCCCACCCGGGGAGCCGGCCAACGTCACGCCGGCGCCGCCGGCAGAGCGGGACACGGCATCGCAGGATCCATCCCGGGCGGTGTACGATCTGTCGCAGCGCTGAGCACCGGACCGTCGCGTCCCCTGGCGTGGGACGCGGCGCCAGGGGAAGCGAGGGGATCATGTCGAGCGACGAGCGCGAGCACTCGCAGCGGGACGCGGGCACCTTGGACGGCAAGCCCGGACCGTTCGCACGGAATGGCGAGCATCACGCGGAGCACGACGGTCACGACCCGGATTGGCGTGACCGGGAAGACGGTGACCGGGACGAGCGCGACCGGGACGACGGCGACCGGGACGAGCGCGACCAGGACGACGGCGACCGGGACGAGCGCGCACCCGGGGGCCGGAGCGACGATGCGCGCCGCGGGCCGCGCGACGCGCACTCCGCGCGGGACGACGGCGACCGACGGCCGGGCGCACAGCGTCCGCTCCTCGGGACCAAGCGCTTCAATCTCTCCTACGCGCTGCTCGCGCTGCTGGGCGTGCTCGTGTTGCACAACCTGTGGATGGGCATGGTCACCGTCACGACCATCCCCTATAGCGAGTTCCAGCGGCTGCTCCGCGAAAACAAGATCGCCGAGGTGGTGATCTCCACCGACCAGATCCACGGCGAGCTCAAGCAGGAGGAGAACGGCGTCACCCGGTTCGTCACGACCCGGGTCGAGGAGGATCTCGCTGCGACGCTCGACGAGCACGGCGTCACCTACACCGGGCGGCTCGAGAACACCTTCCTCATGACCCTCCTGTCATGGATGCTGCCGGCGCTGCTCTTCATCGGCGTCTGGATCTTTCTGCTGCGGCGCATCATGTCGCGCGGGGGGCCCGGCGGCGGCCTCATGTCGATCGGCAAGAGCAAGGCGAAGGTCTACGTCGAGACCGACACCAAGGTCACCTTCAAGGACGTGGCCGGGGTCGACGAGGCGACCGCCGAGCTCGAGGAGATCGTCAGCTTCCTGCGCAGTCCGCGGAGCTACGGGCGCCTCGGCGCGCGCATGCCCAAGGGCGTGCTGCTGGTGGGGCCTCCGGGGACCGGCAAGACGCTGCTGGCACGGGCCGTCGCCGGCGAGGCCGGCGTCCCCTTCTTCTCGATCAGCGGCTCGGAGTTCGTCGAGATGTTCGTCGGCGTCGGCGCCGCCCGCGTCCGCGATCTCTTCGAACAGGCGCGCCGGCAGGCGCCGTGCATCATCTTCATCGACGAGCTCGATGCGATGGGGCGCGCCCGCTCGCAGCATCCCGGCTTCGGCGGCCACGACGAGAAGGAGCAGACGCTGAACCAGCTGCTGGTCGAGCTCGACGGCTTCGACCCGACCAGCGGCATCGTTCTGATCGGCGCCACCAACCGGCCGGAGATCCTCGACCAGGCGCTGCTGCGCGCCGGACGCTTCGACCGGCAGGTGCTGGTCGATCGTCCCGACAAGATCGGGCGCGCCGACATCCTCCGCGTGCACATGAAGGGCGTGTCGTTCGCGACGGATGCCGATCCGGAGAAGATCGCCGCGCTGACCCCCGGCTTCACCGGCGCCGATCTCGCCAACCTGGTCAACGAGGCGGCGCTCGTGGCGACGCGGCGCCATGCCGATACGATCGCCATGCAGGACTTCACCGCCGCCATCGAGCGCATCGTCGCCGGTCTCGAGCGCAAGAACCGGCTGCTCAACGAGCACGAGCGGCGCGTCGTCGCCCACCACGAGATGGGCCACGCGCTGGTGGCGGCGGCACTGCCGGGCGCCGACGGCGTGCACAAGGTGTCGATCATCCCGCGCGGCATCGGCGCCCTCGGCTACACGATCCAGCGTCCGACGGATGATCGCTACCTGATGACCAAGGAGGAGCTGGAGGTCAAGATGACCATCCTCCTCGGCGGGCGCGTCGCCGAGCACATCATCTTCGGTCACCTGTCGACCGGTGCCGCCGACGACCTGCAGAAGATCACCCAGATCGCGCGCAGCATGGTGACGCGCTACGCCATGGTGCCGGAGCTCGGCCACGTCACCTACGACAGCGAGCCCACCAGCTTCCTCGGACCCACGAGCATCCAGACCCGCCAGTTCAGCGAGGACACCGCACGGGAGATCGACTGCGCGGTGCGGCGCATCGTCCAGCGCGTCTTCGCGCGCGCCGAGCAGATCCTGACCGAGAACCGGGAGGTGCTCGAGGAGAGCGCGGCCGAGCTGCTCGAGCGGGAGACGCTCGATGAGGAGGCGTTGCGGCCGCTGTTCGCGCGGGTGACGCTGCCCGGCGACGAGCTGCCGGATCCGGTGGTCAGCTGCTAGGCAGGCGCGCGTCGCGGCGCCAGTCGCCGAGGGGATCGAGCGCGTTCCCTCGCGGAGAAGTCCCCCTGACGGATGCGTTTTTTCTTGTCCCTGTAACTACTCTAATGTATGGTTGTCTTGTCGCCCG
>JASFRE010000200.1:0-7669 GCA_050115055.1 Candidatus Eiseniibacteriota bacterium
CGAGCCCCTGACTCGGGTGTCGAGCTCACGCCGGGGCAGGAGTTGCAAGAGGGGTGCCACGGCAGCAGAGGACGCGGGGAGCCGACGAGCCGGGCGCGCGCCGGGTGACGGCGCCAGAGATCTCGTTGCTCAGGGCCTCGTCGGACTGACTCCCGGACGGGTCGACCAGGATCAGGTTCTCGACGTCGCGGACACCGCGGACCGTGAGCGCGGCATCCTCGGCCGCGACACGGTCCCGTCAGGCGACCGTCACGCCCGGTCCTGAACCGCCTTGACCCCTTGCTGCTGCGCGCAGTGCGCCCCGCAATACAGCGCGGCTCCGGCCTCGACGCCGTGCCCCAGGATCCGCGTCCCGCAGGTGGCACAGGTGGGTGCCAGGGCATGAATGGCACACTCGAAGCTGTCGTACACGTGGCGAACGCCGTCGAAGGTGATCTCGATCGGCTTGTCGTAGTCGTTGCCACAGACCTCGCACACAGCCATGGCAGGCTCCTCTCGTCTCTCTGTTCCTGGCTCTCTGTTCCGAACTCCCAACGACCTCGTCGAAACCTCTGTCATCGACGGTTCGAACGTGCACGGGCGTAGCTCGCCGCCGCGTTGCGGTGATCGAGCACGCCCTCCGGCAGGGCGTTCACCGTGCCGGTCGGGAAGGTCACCCGCACCTGGTTGACCATCGATTGCGGGACGCCGGCCCCGACGTCGTCGATCGCCAGGTCGACGAGCGGTCGCAGCGTGAAAGGCCGCGGGCTGTCATCCGGCTCGGGCTCGACGGTGACGACGGCCGCGTACCCGTCGACCAGCTGGCGCCGCGGATCGATGAAGTCCTGGCCCGGGAAGGGCGGCGCCGGATCGACGGCGGCGGCCGGACCGGCGCCATCCGAGTCGGCACCATCTGGCATCGTGAAGCGTCCAGTGCTGACGAAGTCGCCGTCCCGCTGCACCCAGCCCTCGTAGACCCAGCCCTGTGGCAGGACCGGCAGGTCGAGCGATCCGCGCGGCGCTGGACCCGGCAGGAGCCACCAGATCCCCGAGGCGTAGTCGTCGACATCGGCGGCCGTCGTCGGTGTGTTGAGGATGTAGGTACCGGCCGCGTCCGTGAAGTCGTCACCGAGCGCCTCCGGATGTCCGACCGACATGCTGGCCGTGACGTCGTCGAAGTAGCCGGCCAGGTAGCGCGTCGCCGAGGGCGCCGGGTCGGGATCCGGCACCGGCTCGATGGTGATGACGAAGATGGTCGCCGCCGCCAGCTGCGTCTCGTCGGCGACGAAGGCGTCGGGTTGCAGCACGCCGTTCACGACCTGAAAGGTCCCCGTGCTGACCGGCTCGCCATCGACGATGAGCCACCCCTCGTAGGCGAAGCCGGCGCCGAGCGACTGGATGCCCCTGAGGTCGATGACCAGATCGGCGTGCTCCGGCACGACCGCATCGGTGGGCTCATCATCACAGCCGGAGGAGATCGCCAGGAGGGCAGGGAGAATGAGGATCATCAGAGTCTGCATGCGCGTCATGCGCTTCATGGGTCCTCCTTCCGGAATCGACCCGGTGATGAAGCACGAAGCGTACCGTTTCCCCCGGTGAGGGTGATCGGCGACGCCTCGAGGCGTTTGGCGCCGCGCACGCGCTGGGCCGGCGGCAGACCCTCTCCGCGCGTTGATCGCGAGTTTGCAGCTTCCACACCATCCCGGTTCCAACCTACATCCCGTCCGGCTGGTGCACCCTGGCGCGGAACCTGGTCCACGACTTGCACCCCCTCTACCGGCGGGAGGCCGCGCTGTACGGCCGCGTCGCGCCGCTCAGCGAGACGCACCGGGCGACGGCGGGCCGTTCCGGGGATCTCTCGCAAGGAGAGGCAAAGCAACCATGAGAATCCCACTCGAGATCACCTTTCGCGGCATGGAGGCTGACACTTCGCTGGAACAGCTGATCCAGGAGCAGGTCGAGAGGCTCGAGCGACGCTGCGATCATCTGATGAGTTGCCGGGTGGCCGTGGAGGCCACGCAGCGCCAGGGGCAACCGGGCGAGATCTACGAGTCCCGTGTCCACCTACGCGTTCCGCCCGGTCATGAGCTCGTCTGTCGCCGGCGCTCCGACCAGATGGACCGACGCGAGTCCGTGGAGGCCGTCGTGCGCGACGCCTTCGAGGGTGCACGACGCCAGATCGATCGGCAGACCGACAAGCAGACCGGGCAGACCAAGCGGCATCCCCATCAGGAGGTGTCGGCGATGGTCGAGCAGCTCTTCCACGAGGAGGGCTACGGGTTCCTCCGGACGCTCGACGGCCGGCAAATCTACTTCCACCGAAATAGCATGCCCCACGACGACTTCGACGAACTGCAGCTCGGTACCGGAGTGACCTTCGAGGCGACCGAGGGGGACGAGGGTCTACAGGCGAGCACCGTGCGCGTCATCGACAGCCGCGGCGGTGGCAAGACGTAGGTCCGCGCTCAAAGGCGGAACACCGGGTGCCCGTCGAGCGCGGCGGCGCCGATGATCGCCCCCGCCGCGCTCCACCCCTGGTTCCGGACACCCTCGGCGGTGTGCTTCCTGCCGTGCACGTACTCGGGGAAACCCCACGGCTCGCCGTCCATCGGCAGCGAGTTGGCCTCGTGGATCGCCTCCAGGTAGCGACGCGCCAGATCATGCTGACCGCGGGCCGCGAGGTCGGCGACGTAGAAGCCGGTGATCATCGGCCACAGGCCGCCGTTGTGGTACTCGTAGGGGCTGTTCTTGAAGGAGTACGAGAACGTCATCTGGAGCTCCTTCCAGTCGTCGTCGACCGGCTTGATGACCGGCCAGAACGCCGGCAGGAGATGCACGCCGATCTCCTCGACGGTCGAGGCGATGGTCTGGTCGACGCAGCGGCGCTGGGTGTCGTCGGCGACGCCGATCAGCGACGCGAGCACGTTGGCCAGGCAGTCGAGCCGGTAGCCGTACCCCTGGGGCGAGAAGAACGGCATCCAGTGCGGCCCCACCGTGTGCGGGGCGGCATCCCGACCCTTGCGGTAGAGCACCTCGTGATAGACGTGCTCGGGCAGCCCGTTGCCATCGTGGAACCAGTAGTTTGCCCGGATCACGTGTCGCAGCCGGACGCACCGGTCCCGCAGCGTGGGGTCCGCGGACCCCTCGATCTGCTCACTCACTGCCCGCAGCGAGCGCAGCGCCTGCAGGTAGAGCAGCTCGTCGTAGAGCACGTAGCCGCCCTGGATATACTCGTCCGCCCAGTCGCCGGCGAGTGGTACGTAGATCAGCCCGCGATTGTTGAACTCCCAGGCACCGAGCAGACTGCGCACGGCTTTCAGGGCTGGCCACACCGACTCGAGGAATGCGTCGTTCCCGGTCGCCTTCCAGTACTCGCCGCAGCCGATCGTGAACCAGAGGTCGGCATCGACGCGGCCGGTCGTGCCTCCGTAGCTCACACGACCTGACCCGCAGTCGAAGTTGCTGGGGATCTCGCCATGCGGTCCCTGGTGCTCGGCCAGCCCGCGTAGCGTCTGACCGAAGCCATCCGAGAGCTCCCGCTCGCCGGTCAGCAACGCCGCCAGCCCGATGATCACACCGTCCCGTCCCCAGACGCGGCGGTAGTTGGCCTGGTGGGATGGCGACGCCAGGAACCCGTCCGGGGTCAGGCACCGGTGCAGGAGCCCCACGGCGCGTTGTAGGCCCGCGTCCCGCGGTGCCGCTTCCTTGCTCTCGTCGGTCGCACGCTTCTTGTCGCTTCCGCTGTCGTTCGTCACGGTCAGGCTCTCGCTCCTTCTCAGTGTGATCGGACCCACGCCCGCGCCCTGGGCGCGACCAGCTCACTGGTCAGGACCTTCAGGCACGCCGCGAACGGGATCGCCAGCAGGAGGCCGCCCACTCCCGCCAGACTGCCCCCCACGAGAACGGCCACGAGCACCGTCAACGGGCTCAGATCGGTGCTCCTGCCCTGCATCCACGGCGTCAGGAACCAGCCCTCGAGAAACTGCACGATGCCGTAGACCAGCGTCGGTCCGACCACGGCGCTGACCCACTGCCAGGTTCCCGGATCGGGCAGCTGGCTCACCTCGAGGAGCTTGAGGACCAGCGCCAGGAGCCATCCGAGGGCGGCGACGTACGGCAACACGCAGAGCAGCCCGGTGACCAGCGCCAGCAGCAGCCAGTGTGGCACGTCGGTGACCAGCGGCGACCAGCCGAGCGCGAAGCCGCCCGTCATGATGAGCGCGATCAGGAGACGCGACCTGAAGAAGCCCGCCAGCACGATGTCCATCCGACAGACGATCTCACGCACCCGCTGGCGGCGGGACTCCGGGATCCACTGATCCACCCACGCCACCATGCGTGGCAGGTAGAGTCCGAAGGCCAGGAACGCGATCGGGATGAGGAACGCGCACAGCATGGCGTAGGTGGTCACGTCGAGGACGCTGCCGAGGACGCCCAGGGCGCGTCCGGTTCCCCGCAGGAGCCGGTGGATGACCGCGATCGGCTCGTCGACGAGACGCTGGAGCATGCCGCCGGTCAGCGCCCCCTCGCCGCCGGACAGGGTGCCGGCGTGATTCCCCAGCAGTTCCTCGAACCGATCGGCCAGGGTGGAGACCAGCGCGTCCGCCTGCCCGGTGATGATGGGCCCGAGCCAGCCGGCGAGCAGGATGGCGGCGGTCACGAGCAGCAGGAGCAGGATCACGACGGAGGCCGCTCGTGGCACGCGGTGGCGCTCGAGCCGCGCCACCACGGGCTCGAAGAGGTAGGCGAGGACCAGACCGATCAGGATCGGGGTCACGAGCCCGCGCAGCGCGTAGGCGAGCCAGACGATCAGAGCCAGCGCCAGGAGCAGCATCAGATCGCGGAGCGGGCGGATCTGCCAGACCCGACGGTCGGGCCAGGGTGGCAGCGGGGCGGGCTCCCGCCCCGGCCGCCCGGCCGGACCCGGACCGACGGCTCGCCGGGCATCCCGGCCCACGTCGATCGCATCAGTCGCCATTGGACTCGTAGGCATGAAGGCGGTTGTAGACCGTCTTCAGGCTCACCCCGAGCGTCTCGGCGGTCTTCTTCTTGTCACCATCGAAATGCTCGAGCGTCGCCAGGATCATCCGACGCTCCGCCTCGGCGATCGACATGCCGATCTGGATGCCGAGCGCACCGGAGGCGGCGGCGGGAGCGACCATCAGGTTGTCGCCGAACGGCAGCTGGTCGACGTCGATCTCGTCGGTCGCCATGATGAAGGAGCGCTCGAGGACGTTCTTCAGCTCGCGCACGTTGCCGGGCCAGCTGTAGTCACGGAGCCGCTGGCGAGCCGCTGCAGTGATCGTCTTGGCGGTCTCGGCATCCCGGTTCAGCGTCGCCAGGAAGCTGTCGGCCAGCAGGTCGACGTCGCCGCCGCGCTCGCGCAGTGGCGGCACCTCGATCGGAAAGACCGCCAGCCGATAGAGGAGGTCCTTGCGCAGCTTCCCCTCATCGAGGGCCTGCTGCGGGTCGCGGTTGGTGGCGGCGATGACACGCACGTCGACGTGCACCGGCTGCTTGCCACCGACCCGCGTGAAGGCCCCGGTCTCGAGCACGCGCAGCAGCTTGACCTGCAGCTCCGAGGGCATCTCGGTGATCTCATCGAGAAAGAGCGTGCCGCCGTCGGCCCGCTCGAAGATCCCCTGGTGCTTGCGCGAGGCGCCGGTGAAACTGCCCTGCTCGTGCCCGAACAGCTCCGACTCGATCAGGTTCTCGGGCACCGCGCCGCAGTTGATCGGCAGGAAAGCGCTTTTGGAGCGGCGGCTGAGCTCGTGGATCGTCTGGGCGACGAGCTCCTTGCCGGTTCCGGTCTCGCCGACGATGAGCACCGTCGCCTTGGTGGGGGCCACGCGCTCGCTCAGGTTGTAGACCGGTTGCATGGCCGGCGAGGCGCCCACCAGACGTCCGAAGCGACCGAGGTCACGCAGCTCGCCGCGAAGTCTGGCGACCTCCTGTCGCAGCTCGCCGGCTCGCTTCACCTTGGCCAGGATGCGTCGTAGGCGCGGCAGATCGACAGGCTTGGTCAGGTAGTCGATCGCCCCGCCACGTACGGCCTCCATGGCGGTATCGATCGTCCCGTGTCCGGTGATGACGACGATGTCGGTGGGACTCTCGTCCTCGATGTCGTCGAGCAGCTCGAGGCCGTTGCCGTCGGGCAGCTTCAGGTCGAGGAGTAGCAGGTCGGGAACCTGCTCGGGGAGCTTCTCCTTGGCGCTGGCCAGGTCACCGGCAGTCTGGACGTTGAAGCCCTCCTGCTGGACCCACTCGGCAAGCGACTCGAGTGTGGTCCGGTCATCGTCGACGAGCAGTGCGGTCGGCACGCCTCGTATCCTCCCTCGACTCGACGGGGTCGATCCATGCGGTGAGCGGGGGACTTTTCACGGTCGAACCCGTGTAGAAGCCACACTCGCGTGGCAGTTCTTACAATCCGGGCGGGGTTCCTGCGAGTCCTGCGGGTTCCTGACGGCTGCCCTCGCCGTCGTCCCACTGGTCGTCCCACTACACGAGGAGGACGAAGATCAGCGTGTTGAGCAGGCTCAGGACCAGGCTGCCGACCAGTGCCGGCAGGCACCCCCGCACCGCGAATCCCGGCACCAGCGCGGCCGCCAGGGCAAGCATGGCGCCGTTGATCACCCAGAGGAACAGGCCGAAGGTGAGCACCGTGAGCGGCAGGGTCAGCACCACCGCCAGCGGCCGGACCACCGCGTTCACGAGGCCCAGGACGATCGCGCCGCCCAGCGCGGCCCCGCCACCTCGCACCTCGATGCCGGGGACGAGGCGGCCGACCACGAGCAGCATCAGCGCGGTCACCACCAGCTGGATCAGGAACGCCATCCAGAGCAAGGGACCTCCCTCGAACGGGAGATGACGCAAGGACCAGGCCATGGATCACGCGTCACCTCGGCGCGCGGCGGCGGCATGCTCGATGCTCCGGATCCCGAGGTCAGGAGCGCGGCGCCGGCCACACCCCGAGGGCGCCGCCTCGCCGATCGCTTCAGGGCCAGGAGAGGACCGATGTCAGACCAGGACGACTCGAAGACAACCAGGCAGTTCACGCCCGGCCGCAGCCCGGCCAGTCGCAGCCCGGCCGCCGGCCAGACTCCATCGACCGGCCCGGGCGGCACCGACACCTTGATGGAACGCGTCAACCGGCTCGTCGCGGAGAGCGTCGCGAACATGAAGGACGCGAGCCAGTCGTTTGCAGAACTGGTGCACAGCCTGGTCGAGCGAGCCGGGGAGGCGGGCGAGGAGGTCTCGGAGACCGCGCAGGAGGTCGGCCTGGAGGTCGGGAATCGCGTCGCCTGGGTGATCGGCGCCCTGCTCCCGCATCGTGACAAGCTCGAGTTCGAGCTCGAGGATGCCGGTCGCACCGTGGTCGCGTCGGTCTTGCACATCGCCGGGCGGACCGACCTCGACACCGCGGCAGCGCTCCGGACGGGCAGTGAGAACCTGGTGCGCAGCACCGCCGCTCACGGCGCCGGGGTGCGCCTGGTCACCGAGGGCATGTTCGAGGCGGTCTTCCGGGACGATCGGCTCGACGCGGCGGCCAAGCAGGATGCCGCTCGCGCCGTGCTGGCCGGCGCGCGGGCGGGCGCCGCCGAGGCTGGCGGCGATATCCCGGAGCAGGTCCGGCAGGCCGCCGAGCGCTTCCGCATTGAGAGCGCCGGAACCGGCAGCCCGCCCGGTCGTT
>JASFRE010000201.1:0-7660 GCA_050115055.1 Candidatus Eiseniibacteriota bacterium
CAGGACCGGACTCGGCGCCGGCGTGGAGTCAGGGTGAGCACCTCCGAGCCCCGTGGCCGGGTGTCCCGGCACGCGCCGCACGCGGCGCGCGGCTCGCCTTCGCGAGGCTCACGACCGCGGCGCGCCCGACCGCACCCGGAGCACCAGGCCGATGCCCCCGAGGATCATCGATGCCGCCATGGCGAGTCGCGGCGTGATGGCCTCGGCGATGAACAGGACGCCGCCGATCGCGGCGAGCACCGGGACCGAGAGCTGCACGACGGCCGCCCCCGTCGTCGACAGCTGCGGCAGCACCCGGTACCAGGCGACATAGCCGAGCCCCGACGTCACCGCACCCGAGAAGCTGGCGAGGGCGATGCCCCGCGCCGAGAGATGCGCCACCGAGGCGCCGCGTAGACCGAGGGCCACGAGGCCACAGCCCAGGGCCACCGGGGTGGCGCGCACGAACGCGGCGGCGGTCCGTGCCACCGGATCCCCGGCGGCGCGACCGCGCAGCGAGTAGAGCCCCCAGCCGAGGCCGGCGACGCCCATCAGCGCCGCTCCGACCGGTGACGGCGCCGCGAGCCCCGGCGCCAGCAGCACGAGGAGCCCCGCCGCCGCCAGCGCCATGCCGCACCAGACCAGGGGTCGCGGACGCTCGCCGCCCAGGACAGCCGCGGTGATCATGGTGATCTGCACGGCCCCGATCAGGACCAGGGCACCGGTGCCGGCATCGAGCGCCACGTAGGCGAACGAGAACGGGACCGCGTACAGGGCCAGCAGGAGGCCGGACACCCAGCCGCCGCCCGGCTGGCGACCGGCGCCGCGCCGCGTCGCGGCGGCGATCGCCACCAGCATGAGCGCCCCCGTCGCCAGGCGGAGGGCGGAGAAGCTGCCGGCATCGATGAGCCCGCCGTCGAGCGCCATGCGACACAGGACCGAGTTGGCGGCGAACGCGACCATGGTGAGAAGGGTCAGACCCAGCACGCGCATCGCGACACGATACCAGCGCCCGATCCCCACCGCACGCCCGGCCAGCCTGCCGCCTGCCCACTGTAGCGTAAGCGGGGATACGCACTTCGCGCTGGGCACCCGGGCCGCGGCCCGCTATGATGGCGCCGCTCCGCTTTCGACCCGTGAGGCGTCCCGAGGCCGCTCCTCCGACCGCGTGTGCCGTCCGGACGCCGCGTGCGGTGCGCCCCCGCCCCTCCACCATCATTGCGACCCCCCGAGACACTTCAGGTTGCCTTGCCGACCGAACGGTCCTGGAGCCCGGCTGCCCTCCATCCGGCAGCTCCCGACCGACCGGTGGAGATTCCCATCATGACCGTCGCCGTCTCCGATCAGACCCTGCTCTCCGACGACCTGCTCGCCGCCTGCGCCGCCCGCGCGCCGCAGTACGACGCCAACAACACCTTCTTTCAGGAGGACTTCGAGGCGCTGCGCAGCGCCGGCTACCTGACCATGGCGGTACCCAAGGAGTTCGGCGGCCGGGGGTTCACGCTGGCCGAGAGCTGCCGCCAGACGCGTCGCCTGGCCTATCACGCGCACGCCACCGCCCTCGCCCTCAACATGCACGTCTACTGGACCGGAATCGCCGCCGACCTCTGGCGGGCCGGCGACCACTCCCTCGAGTGGTTGCTGCGCGCCGCCGCGAAGGGCGAGATCTTCGCGGCCGGGCATGCCGAGAGCGGCAATGATCTGCCGCTCCTCCTGTCGACGACGCACGTCGAGCGGGTCGACGGCGGATACCGCTTCAGCGGCCGCAAGTCGTTCGGCAGCCTGACGCCGGTCTGGAACTACCTCGGCATGCACGGCATGCTGACCGACGATCCGGATGGACCGAAGATCGTGCACGCCTTCATGCCCCGCGACTCCGACGGTGTCAAGATCGAGCACAACTGGGACGTCATGGGGATGCGGGCCACCCAGAGCGATGACACCATTCTCGATGGCGTCGTCGTGCCGGACCGTTACGTAGCACGGGTCGTGCCGGCTGGGGCGGCGGGCATCGACCCGTTCGTCATCGCGGTCTTCGCCTGGGGAGTGATCGGCTTCGGTAACGTCTACTACGGCATGGCGCGCCGCGCCTTCGACATGACGGTCGAGAAGGTGAAGACGAAGAGCTCGCTGGCGCTGTCGCGCTCGATGGCCTATCACCCCGAGATCCAGCACGCCGTCGCCGACATGCTGCTCGAGCTGGAGGCGATCGAGCCGCACCTCGACCGCGTTGCCGAGGACTGGAGCGCCGGCGTCGATCACGGCCCGGCCTGGGGCGTCAAGATCCTGGCCGCCAAGCACCACGCGGTCAACGGTGCCTGGCGCGTCGTCGACCAGAGTCTCGACATCGCGGGCGGCTTCGGGATCTTCAAGAAGGCCGGCTTCGAGCGCCTGTTCCGTGATGCCCGTCTGGGTCGCATCCACCCGGGCAATGAATTCCTCACCCACGAGTTCCTCGGCAAGATGGCGCTGGGGATCGACCCGGACGAGCAGCCGCGCTGGGGCTGATCGCGAGCGTGCTGGCACGGTTCGCGGCGAACCGACCGTGCCGGCTCACCGCTGCGGCTCGGCGATGAGCAGCCGCCGGTCGGCGGCGACGTCGACCAGCGTCTGCTCGATGCCGCTCGGCCAGACGACCCGCACGGTGTCGACCCGCGTCGCGTCACCGAGCCCGAAGTGCAGCTCGGGGCCGTGCTGCGCGAAGAGGTGGGCGCCGCCGTTCTGCTCGCGCAGTTGCTCGCGACCCGACGCGCGCACGTAGACCCGGGCACCGATCCCGTCGCGGTTGCTCACGGTGCCCCGGAGCCGCACCACCAGCCAGTGGCCCGGGGTACCGTCGCGGTGGCTCGCGTTCCTGAGAAGCAGGTTCGTGAGCATCCATCGCCGGGGGGAGCCGCGCGTGCCACGCGCGATGCGCTGGTTCACCATCAGCACGTCGAGCCAGCCATCGCGGTCGTAGTCGGCCAGCGCCAGCGTCTGACCCTTCGGGTCCGGGTAGCCGATCGCGCCGGCGGCCACCGCGATGTCGACGAAGGTCCCGTCCCCCCGGTTCAGGTAGAGCAGATCGCGCGCATCCGGCTCCTCGGCGCCGGCGTTCGACTCGACGGTGACGACGAGGTCGAGGTCGCCATCGTTGTCCAGATCGCCCCAGGCGACACCGCCGGTCGAGCGCATCTCGTCGACGCCGGCCTCGGCCCCGACCTCCTCGAAGGAGCCATCGCCCCGGTTCCTGAACAGCATGTTGCGGTATGCCGAGCCGACATAGAGATCGAGATCGAGATCGTTGTCGTAGTCGCCCCAGGCGACTCCGGTCAGCCCGAAGGGCTCCGGCTCGGAGCCGAGTGGCCCGGCGGCGTGCAGCCCCTGGTCATGCGCCACCTCGGCGAAGCGAACCGCCGGGGGCGTGCCGGGCACCGTGTCGTTCCGGTAGAGGGCGAGACCGGTCACCAGCGCGGTCAGGACGAGATCCAGATCGCCGTCGGCGTCGACATCGGCCCAGCTCGCCGCCCGCGTGCCCGTCGCGGTGGGGGTGGGCGGCGGCACGTCGGCGATGCCGGCGGCGACGGTGATGTCCTCGAAGGTCCTGTTGCCGCGATTCCGGAACAGGCGGCAGGGCGTGAAGTAGTCGACGACGAGCAGGTCGGCGAGTCCATCCCGATCGACGTCGGCCCAGGCGGTGCCCCAGGCGCGGCCGGCCTGGTTCTGGACCCCGGCCCGGTGTGCGATGTCCGTCCATGTCTCGCCGTCGTGCTGGAAGAGCATGTTGGCGAAGGCTGGACCGACCGGGGTGTTGTTGCCGCCGGCGACGAACACCTCGCTCCTGCCGTCGTTGTCGATGTCGCACCAGCCGGGACCGTGGTAGTCGCCCGCCGCCATGCGTCGCCTGAGGAAGCGGCGGCCGCCGTCGCTCTCGTACAGGTAGGACGCGGCGGTGACCGGGATGTGGTTCGAGACGTAGAGATCGAGCCAGGCGTCACCGTTGGCATCCCCCCAGGCCGCCCCGACCGTGTTGTTGAGCTCGGTCAGGCCGAGCCGCTCGGAGACCCCGATCATCCAGATCGGCGTCCGCCGTCGCAGGTCGCGCTGCAGCAGGTTCGGCCCCACCGCCACGAGTGCCAGCGCCAGGACCAGACCCCAGCCCACCGCCGGCAGCGGGCGCCGCACAACGAGGGCACCGAGCGCCGCGATCGCCGTGATCAGGACGTTCAGGAGGATGCCGGGCGGCGTCAGGAAGCCCGGATACCAGCCGGCGGTGTTGAGGCGCGAGCCGAGGGCGACGTAGGCGACGACGATCACCACGAGCGGCAACGTGCGGTCGACCCCCGTTGCCCAGGCGGCGCCGCGCCGGCGCGCCACGCGGTGCACCACCACGACGAGCACGAGCACGACGAGCGCCGCGGCGGCGGTGATGAGGACGAGCCGGTTGCAGGCCGAGACCAGGTGCTCGCTGGCGGTCGGCAGGATCCCGATCCGCCAGTAGCGGAGACCGAGCCGCAGCAACGGCCAGAGATGGATGTCGAGCGCCAGGGCAGCGGCGAGTCCGGCGACGACCGATGCCGCCACGACGGCGGACGGACTGTACGGGGAGCGGCTCATGGGCACTCTTGCCGGTCGCGGTGCCGGGACCGGGCCGGACACCTCGTGCGCCGGGCCGGCTCAGGCCGGACGCGTGGCCAGGAGGAGGTCGGTGGGGCCGGGTAGCCGGATCGTGCGGGGCTCCACGAAACCGGCAGCGCCCAGCCAGCGCTCGTACTCGGCGGCGGTGTAGACCCCGCCCTCGCGCGTCCCGACCAGCATGTTGATCCCGAACAGCAGCGCCGAGGGCGGCCCCGTCCGCATCGCGTCGGGGATGAAGTCCTGGATGACGACGTGACCGCCGGGGCGCAGCGCGCGCCGCGTGCGCTCGAGCATCGTCGTGTTCTCCGCCGGGCCGAGCATGTGGCAGATGGCCGAGATGACGACGAGGTCGAAGTCGCTGCCGAGCGAGTCGGCGCGCAGGTCGCCGTCGATCGTGTGCACGCGGTCGGCAAGCCCGGCCTCGGCGGCATACTGACGCGTCAGTGGCGTCACCGTCGGCAGATCGAAGACGGTCACCCTGAGCTCCGGCAATGCCCGGGCGAGGGCGTGCGCATAGGCGCCGGAACCACCGCCCAGGTCGAGGACCGTGCGGACGCCGTCCAGCACGCCCTCACGGTCGAGCGCCGCGACCACCTGCGGCGCGCGCAGGCTGGCGATCTGGTGCATGGCGCCGATGAACGCCCGCGTCCAGGTCTCCCCGCGCTCGATCATCTCGTCGTGATCGACCGCCGTGCCGGCGCGGACGCACTCGGTGAGGCGCGACCAGCGCGGCCACAGGTGGACCAGGTGCTGGAGCATCGCGCGCCGGTCGTGCGGCGCCCCCGCGCGCAGCAGGCGATCGGCCCACGGACCGTTCCGGTAGCGTCCGTCCTCCAGTCGCGCCAGGAGCTCGAGTCCGACCAGGGCGTCGAGCAGCACGGTGACGCCGCGCGGCGCCGCGTCGAGCGCCCCGGCCACCGCGGCCGCAGTGGCGCCGGCGGCGCCGCCCAGCCGGTCGATCTGCGTGAAGACGTCGAGCTCGATCGCCGTCAGCAGGATGCGACTCGCCTGGAAGCCGCGCACCATCTGGTTGAGCGGCTCCGGCAGCGCCCCGGCCGCGGCCTGCGCTGCCCGCACGGCCGCCACGTGGCGACGGTGGGCGAGCACCTCGTCCAGGAGCTCGGTGGTCGACGGCCCCACATCCCCGGCCGCGGGCCGTGCGCCAGGGCCGAGCGACTCGACCAGCTGCTCGATCCGCGTCGCGTCGAGCCCGGTCCACCAGATCCCCTCCGGATCGACGATGGCGTTGGGCCCGCGATCGCAGAGGCCGAGGCAGTCGCAGCCGGTCACCAGCACCTCGTCGGCCACGCCGGCGCGCTCGACCGCGGCGCGCAGCTGCTCGAGTGCCGCGACACCACCCACCGCCGCGCAGCAGGGCAGGCCGTCGGGCTTGCGCTGCGTGCAGACGATGATGTGCTTCCTGAACGGCGTCGCGGTCATCGGCCATCACCCTCCTGCCGCGCGACCGGTCGCGGGGGACCGTGGACCTCGCGCCAGCGGGTCATGAACTCGGGTCGGTCGGATTCCCACAGCGTGCCGATGACGATCTTCCGGCTGGCGGCGCGCTCGGACGGATCGAGGCGCCCGAGCTCGGTGCGGGTGATCGTGTGCTCGCGGTACCAGTTCCACATGAGCTTCGTGTCGCGCAGCGCATTCGACTTGCCGTAGCCGGTGGGACACGGCACCAGCAGCTCGACGAAGGCGAAGCCGGGCTTGCGGATGGCGGCCTCGATCGAGGCGATGGTCTCGTAGGGATAGCCGACGGTCCAGCGGGCGACGAAGGGCGCGCCGGCGCCGATCGCCAGCCGGCAGAGGTCGAAGGGCTCCTCGAGGTTGCCGTAGGGTGTCGTCGTCGTCACGCCGGCGGTCGGTGTCGTCGGTGAGACCTGGCCACCGGTCATGCCATAGGTGTAGTTGTTGACGCAGATGACCGTCATGTCGAGATTGCGACGGGCGGCATGGATGAAGTGGTTGCCGCCGATGCCGGCCATGTCACCGTCGCCGGTGAAGACGATGACCGTCAACTCCGGGGCGCCGAGCTTGATGCCGGTGGCCGAGGCGATGGCACGACCGTGCATCGTGTGCAGACCGTCGGCCTCGATGTAGCCCGGCAGGCGCGACGAGCATCCGATGCCCGAGCAGAAGGCGACACGGTCGATGTCGAGCCCGATGGTGTCGACGGCCCGCAGCGTGTAGTTCAGGATGTTGCCGATCCCGCAGCCGGTGCAGAAGATCGACGGCCACATCGTCTCGCGCAGGTACTTCTCGCGGATGGTCTCGGCCTGTCCGAACACGGCTGTCTCGCCTCCCCTCGTCGACTCGCCTCGACGACTCGCCTCGATCGACCCGTGCCGCGCGCGCGCGCGCCGCCCGCGTCACGCCTCGACCGGCTCGCCGCCCTCGAGTACGGCGCGCACGATCTCGGCCGGCTCGATGATCTCGCCGCCGATCTTCGAGACGCGCTCGACACGCGCCGCACCGTCGGCCGCCTCGCGCACCACGTGGCAGATCTGCCCCAGGTTCATCTCCGGCACGATCAGGCGATCGACCCGCGACGCGAGCTCGCGCACCAGTCGCTCCGGAAAGGGGAAGACCGTGACGAGCCTGAGATGACTGACCGCGTTGCCGGCCGCCCGCAGCCGCCGCACCGCCCCGGCCGCCGCCCGCGAGGAGATCCCGTAGGAGACGATGCCGACCCGCGCGCCATCCTCCAGGTCCTCGTCCACCCGGGTCAGGCGATCGACATCGTCCGAGATCTTGCGGCACAGGCGCTCGACGAGGCGCGTGTGGGCCGCGGCATCGTCGGTGGCCGGCAGGCCGCGCTCGTCGTGGGTCAGGCCGGTCACGTAGGTGTGGAAACCGGTCCCGAAGTCGGCCATGGCAGGGATCCCGTCGTCCCGGGCCCGGAAGGGCACGTAGCCTCGCCGGTCGCCGGTCGGCCGGCGGCGCGGCCGGATGGCGAGCGCGCCCCCCTCCGGCAGCACGATCCGCTCGCGCATGTGCCCGACCTCGCCGTCGGTCATCACCAGCACCGGGTTCCGGTAGGTGTCGGCCAGGTCGAAGG
>JASFRE010000202.1:0-7654 GCA_050115055.1 Candidatus Eiseniibacteriota bacterium
TACACCTTCATCCTGGTGGCCACGCGCGAGGTGCCGCGCCGCCTCATGCACCCGAAGCGCAAGACGATCGGCATGCGCGTGCCGGACAACCGCATCGCCCAGGAACTCCTGGCGGAGCTCGACGCGCCGATGCTGACCACCTCGATGATCCTGCCCGGCGAGGGCGCGCCCATGAGCGACCCCGTCGAGATCCGTGAGCGCCTCGAGCACGATGTCGAGCTGGTGATCGACGGCGGCCCCTGCGGCGGCGAGCCGACCACGCTGATCGACCTGACCGGCGACCTGGCCGAGGTCGTGCGGGTCGGCCTCGGTGATCCGACCCCGTTCACGTGAGCCGCGGCGACACCCATCCGACGCGCACCACCATCAGCTGACGCCGGTGCGATCCCGGTCCGGGTCACGACCGACCAGGAGCAGAAAGCCGGTCAGCGCTGCTGCGCCGCCCGCCAGCCCGATGGCCGGGTGCAGCCCGAGGACGCTCGGCACGTAACCGAGCAGGATCGCCGCGAGCATCGTGGTGATCGCGTAGGGCATCTGCGTGCGCACGTGATCGATGTGGTCGGAGGCGCTGGCGACGCTCGACAGGATGGTGGTGTCCGAGAGCGGCGAGCAGTGGTCGCCGAAGATCGAGCCCTCGAGGACGGCGCCGATCGACATGACGGTGAGTGCCATGGGGCCGCCCGGGAAGGTCTCGCCGAGCGTGAAGGCGAGCATCACCGTGTTGGGGAGGATGATCGCCATCGTGCTCCACGACGAGCCGGTCGAGAACGACACCGCGCACGACAGGAGAAAGAGGACGACCGGCAGCACCAGCGGTGACAGCGTGCCCTTGCAGAGGGCGATCAGCACGTGGGCGGTCCCGAGATCGTGGCAGACGCCGCCGATCGACCAGGCGAGAAGCAGGATGGCGAGCGCGAAGACCACGCCGCCGGCCGCCCGCAGGCTGGCCTCGAGGCAGTCGCGCACCGACAGGATCCGCTGGCCGACGTGCAGCGCCACGGCGAGCAACCAGCCGGCCAGCGAGCCGCGGAAGAGCGCCCGCACGGTGTCGGTGTTGCCGAGCACCTCGCGCAGGCTGGCCACGTCCAGCAGGTCGACCGGTCCCGCCGTCGCCAACGCCCCCAGCCGCACGATCTCGACCAGCGTCACGACGATCACGGCACCGAGCGGCAGGAGGGCATTCCACGGCCGCTCGGGCGTTCCGGGGCGCGGCGTCATGTCGGTGGCGCGGGCCGACACGAGCGGGCGCCCGCCGTCGCGGATCACCCGGCCGCTCCGGGCGGCACGGCGCTCGGCGGCGAGCATCGGACCGAAGTCGCGCCCGAGGACGGTCGTCGCGAAGACGAAGAAGAGCGTGAACAGGCAATAGAAACGGTAGGGAATGGTGGCGAGGAAGACGGCATAGGGGTCCCGCTCGACGCCGAGCGCTGCGAGCTGCGGCTCGAACTGCGAGACCTCGTAGGCCACCCAGGTCGACAGCACCATGAGCCCCGCCACCGGGGCGGCGGTCGAGTCGACCAGGTAGGCGAGCTTCTCACGCGAGATGCGCATGCGGTCGGTGAGCGGCCGCATCGTATTGCCGACGACGATCGTATTCGTATAGTCATCGAAGAAGATGACGAGACCCATGAGCGCCGTCGCCAGACGTGTCGTGCGCACGGTGCGCGCGAAGCGCAGGATCACCGAGATCATGCCGGCGATCGCCCCGCCACGCGTCATCACCCCGACCGCCGCGATCAGCACCGCGACGAAGCCGATGATCTCGATCCGGAAGGTGCTCTGGATCGACTGCTTCCAGAGGTAGACGCTTGCGAAACGCCAGAGACCGAGGAGCGGGTTCGGCCAACCGGACGGGCCGCTCGCCGCGCCGTCGCCGGCCGTCGTGCCGGCCGTCACCAGCGTCATCGCCGACTCGAACCAGGGGACCAGCGTCGCGCCGATCCAGACGCCCGCGAACAGCGCCAGCAACGTCTGGCGGAAGGTGAGCGCGAGGGCGATGGCGACGAGCGGCGGCAGCAGCGCCAGCGGCCGGAAGTAGGGCTGGTGGAGCTCCGCCCGCTCGGGCGCCGCGCCGGGAGGTCGCCAGACGACGATGAGGCGCGCGTCCGAGGTCTCCTTCCGGAAGGTGAGGGACAGCTCCGGCGGCGCGATGTGCACGCCGCGCCAGGTCACGGCCAGCGCGTGCGCGTCGCCAAACTCCTCCAGGCGCTCGCTCCACAGAGTGCGCAGCGCGGGCTCGGCGCTTCCGGGGCGCTCGAGGAGCGCGCCGTCGACGATGGCGACGTCGATCGACTCGAGCGCATCGAAGCCGGGCCGCGATGCCACCCAGTCGAGGGCGCGATCGGTGAGCGGTGCGATCGTCTGGCGGTAGAGATACTCGCGATCACCACCCGGCAGGAGGGCGAGCGAGGCGACGAGCGCCGCGGTGACGGCGAACTTGACCAGCAGTCTGCGCAAGGACCTCGACTCGCTTGATGCGGTGATCCTGCCTGCGGCCGGCGGGTCGGCGCGCAATGGAGTGACGGGCGACGGGTTGGCGCGACCGGGCGCCGCAGGCGGCGCCGGCAGTGTAGCACGTGACCCCGAGCATCGACGGCCCGCGGCACCGGCCCGGGTCTCTTGACCAGAGGCGCTGGCCAGATGCCCCGCGATTCCTCATCGCCACCACGCCTCCCGGCCGCCCGCAGGTCGAGCGATGGCCTCTATCCTCCCCCACCCTCACGAGTTGCCGGCCGCGAGCGGAACCCGCTCGAAACCGGCACGTCGCTTGCGATCGACCTCCCCCGAGCTCGCGAGTCCAACGGGCTCCCGGGTGAACCGCCTCCTGGTCGCCCCACCTGCAAGAAGGCACATCGAGTCTCTCCTCGCGACACGCACGTCTCCCTCCACCCCGGGCCGGCTCCCCGCCGGCCCGGGGTTTCTTCGTGCGTCGAGACGTCACGCGATGGCATACCGAAAGCGGGCCGGGGAACGACCGGGCAGGGGGGCGAGAGGAGGGATCAGGCGGCGCGGAACGTGTCGTCGCGGTGGCGCGGCCGCAGGACGCAGGGGATCGTGAACCGGAAGGTCGAGCCCTCTCCGGAAACGCTCGAGACGTCGATGCGTCCCTGGTGCAACTCGACGAAGTTCTTGACCAGGTACAGGCCGAGCCCGAGCCCCCTGACGCCCCGCGCCTTGGGTCCCGCCGTCGAGCGGTAGAGGTCGAAGACGCGGTCGAGGTCCTCGGGCTCGATGCCGCGACCCGTGTCGCTGATCGTCACCTCGACGCCGAGCTCGGCGCGTGCGAGCGCCACCGTCACGATGCCGCCGGGATCGGTGAACTTGATCGCGTTCGCGACCAGGTTGAGGACACACTGGCGGATCTTGGTCGGGTCGATCTCGATCTCCTGCCGGACATCGATCCGGCGCTCGATCCGGATGCCGCGCTCGTTCGCCGTCGGCTCCAGGATGTCGATCGCGGAGCCGACCAGCTCACCGATCTCGGTGGCTTCGGTATCGAGTGTCAGCCGCCCCGACTCCAGGCGCGCGAAGTCGAAGAGACCGTCGACCAGGCCCATCATCGCCTTGCACTGCTCGTTCAGCTCGATGCAGAGGGGCCGCCGTTCCGCGTCACTCATGGTCTCGTAGTAGTCGGCGAGCACCTCGGCGTAGGAGATGATGCCCGACAGCGGCGTCCGGAGCTCGTGCGTGGCGGTTGCCAGGAAGAGATCGCTCTTGCGGTTGAC
Source organism: Candidatus Eiseniibacteriota bacterium (assembly GCA_050115055.1). Lineage (GTDB taxonomy): Bacteria > Eisenbacteria > RBG-16-71-46 > CAVPCR01 > CBDCWB01 > JASFRE01. The sequence goes on from JASFRE010000202.1 coordinate 3,726, forward strand.
GTCGACGAGCTCGCGGTTCGACTGCTCGAGGCGCATCACACGCTCGCCGAGCGCGGCGATCTGGCGCGTGCGCTCGAGGCTCCAGCCGAGGCTCTCGGCAAAAAGTACGAGTGCCGCCAGCTGCTCCTGGTGGGCGAGCTCGCGCCCGCCGCCGACGACGAGGACCCCGAGCACCCGCGAGCGGGCGCGGATCGGCGCCAGGAGCAGGAACGGGACCGCCTTGAGCGGTGACTCGGCGCGGTGCCCCGGTGCGCTGAGCCGCCGGCTCGGGACGACGGCGCCCTTGCCGTAGCGGACGACGCTCCCGACCAGACTCTCGCCGACCGCGATCCGCATGCCCGCCACCTCGGCCGCGGCGATGCCCTGGCAGGCGGCGGTCTCGAGCCACCCCTCACTCCCATCGGCCGGGTGGACACCGGCACCGTCATCCTTCCGGACGGCCCCGTGGCCCACCGCCATCCCGTCCGCCTCCGGATCGGAGCGCAGCAGGACCGCCACCATCTGGCCATTGAAAATGACCTCGAGGCGTCGGCAGACCAGATCGAGAAGACTCTTCCGATTGTCGTGCAGGGCGAGCAGGTTCGACAGGTCGTGCAGGGCGGCAAGTGCCTCGACGCGACGCTCGAGGGCACGGCGGGCACGACGATCCCGTTCGCCATCCTGGCGTGCCGCGCGCAGCCGGTGGTAGCCGAGCGCCAGGGCGGCGAACAGGGTCGCCGACAGCAGCCAGGGGACGACGGGCACCGAGACCACGGCCAGCGCCGCCGGCGCCACGTGGCCCGGCAGCGGCAGGCCGGCCGTCGCCGGAGCGGCCCCGAGCAGCAGCGCACCGGGTGTCACGACCATCGCGATGTGGGTCTCTGCGCGCATGGTTCGACGAGGGCATGGAGGCGACCCGTTCCGGAACAGGTCCCGCCGTCCCGTCAGCGGACGGCACGAAACACCGGATGGCGCCTCTAGTCCCTATCGTCCGGCGGCCGGTGGTTCGTGACCACGGTGTGCGATCGAACCGCCACCTCGCACGTGCGCACCGCGCGCCGGGCACCGTGCCCCTGAGGGGTGCCCTGCACCGGGTGACCGCGTCGCCCCCGGACGAGACAATCCAGGGCGCCGACGTCCCGTTCCGGTGCGCCCGCCGGTCCACGCACCCGCCGCTCCGAGCTGCTAGACTGCCGGTCCGAAGCTGGATCCATCCGGACCACCGTCGTCGCGAGGCCATGCATGCTGTTGCCCTGGCTCGTCCTGCTCCTGATCCCCCTCGCGATCCTGCTCGCCGCACGGCGGCGCCACGGTGCGCCCCACCGGCCGGCCGGCGCGCCGGCGATGCGCGAGCTGCCCCGCCTCCTGCGGCGCCACCACAGTCGCCGCAACTTCCTGCGCCTCGGTCTGGCGGTCGCCGGCGCCGCGGTGCTGGCGTACGGCGGCGTCGACGCGCGCGTCGATCGCTGGCACGCAGCCCACGTCCGCGGCCGGACGGCGCACACCATCGCCGACCTGGCCCACTTCCTCGGCGAACGTCCCTGGGTGCTCTACTGGCTGCTCTTCGCCCTGATCGACGCCTGGTGGGCCACGAACCCGCTCACACGCTGGGGGCGACGGTGCTTCGACGCGACGCTGATCGGTCTGCCCGGGCTGTGGGTCGTGCAACGCGGACTCGGCGCGTCCAGGCCGCGCGAGACGCCGCACGGCCCGCGGTTCCACCCGCTGGCCGATGACAACAGCGCCTCGGGGCACACGTTCATCGCCGCGGTGCCGTTTCTGGTCGCCGCCCGCATGAGCCACCGCATGCCGGCCCGCAGCATCGCCTACGCGCTGTCGCCGGTGACCGGCTGGTCGAGGATCCACGATCGCAAGCACTACCTGTCCCAGGTGGCGCTGGGCTACGGCCTGGCCTGGCAGGCGGTCGACACGGTGATGACGGAACCGCCGCGCGCGCTGCCGGCCCACACCCCGACGGTGTCAGACCACCTGGAGACTGCGCCACACCGCCGGGAGGCAGGTCCAGACCGCCTGGAGGCAGGGCGAGACCACTCGCGGTCAACGGCCGACGCGGACGTCGCCCGGCCGGAGCGTCCGCTCAGTCCGCCTGACGACGGCGCGCGATGACCACCACCTCGCGCGTCAGCAGGTCGTCACGGCTGTAGCGATCGGCGAGCTCGGCCTCGATGGCCGGTGTGAGAAAGCGCTCGCCCTCGGTCACCACCACCTGCCAGTCGAGGACCTCGAGCCCAGGCTCGCCGGCGAACGCCGCCCGGTAATCGGCGTCGACGAGCTCGTTCAGGTAGACGTGTGGCGGGAAGCGTCGCTCGCGCAGGTGATCCCAGGGCGGGATGTCGTCCGGAGGCTCGGTCTCGGGGAACGCCCAGCGCATCTGGTGCCCGCCGGACAGGCTCGGGTAGAGGTGGATGGCGATGTGGCAGAGTCCGCCGGGGGCGAGCAGCCGTGTGAGCTCGGCGACCGCCGCCGGTACGTCGGGAATGTGCTCGAAGACCGCGTTCGACACCATGATGTCGAAGGTCGCATCGTCGAATGGCAGGCGCTCGGTGATCGACAGCTGCCGTACGTCGAGCCCGCGGCGCGGCAGCGGCGCACCGGCGTGGCCCTCGAGCGCCCGGTAGTAGGGCGGATCGAAGACGAGCTGCCGGAAGAGCGTCTTCACCGCGCGCTCGAACCCCCCGGCCCGCCAGACGCGCACGAAGGCGCCGGGACCCGGGCCGGCGGTGACGAGCTCGGTGTCGATGCCGGTCACGCGGCAGCCCGCGTGCGAGAAGAGCAGCGTCGCCGGGCAACGCTGACCGCAGCCGATGTCGAGCAGGCGGGCGCCGGCGAGCGAACGGTCGAGCAGCGGCTCGATGCGGCGGCGCGCTGCCAGGTAGACGTTCCGGTAGTCGTGGGTCGCGAACGCCGCCGAGCGCTCGCGATGGTAGCGATACAGGTCGAGGTAGTTCCGGAGCCGCGCCACCGGTGTCATCGCTCGCCTCCCCACGCGGGCGGGGGCGCATCGACCGCGCCGGTGTCCGGTGACGACGCCTCGAGGGCATGGACGTCGAGAATGACGCCGCGACAGACGACGCCGACGAGTCGTCCCGCCTGGCGCCCCTCCGGGTCGGCGGCGTCGCCCGCGACGATCCTGAGATCGGCCGGCGCACCGATCGCGAGTGGCGCGGCGACGCGGGCCGGCCGCTCGTGCGCCGCGGTGCCGCCGTCGTCGTCGACGCGCACGGGGTCGGCCTGGACCCGCGGCCCGCGCCAGTCGATCGCGTCCTGGGCGAGCGCCGCCATCTCGCCGAGGAAGCCGCGTCGCGCCTCGACCACCGCGTAGCCGGCGCCGAGCAGCGCGACCAGCGAATCGGGGGCGACCGGGCCGCCGAGCCGGTGCCAGGCCGGCAGGATGCGCTGCTCGCCCAGGTCGATGCGCGGCATCGCGGCGGGCGCCTCCACCGTGTCCGGCGACCCGAACGCGACGAGGGTGCCGTCGTCACCGACCACCACGCGCCCTGGACGCCATCGCCGGTCGGGTCCCGCCGCGAGCTCGGCGGCGTCGATGACCACGCCTGCCGCCGGCACGGGGAACACGCTCCCGAGCCGCCGCATCGCCGGGCGTGCCTCATCCTCCCACGCCAGCCGTGCCAGTTCGCGCAGGACGATCCCGAAGCCGTCGGCCGAGACGCCCCGCTCGAGGGCGAGGCTGAGCGCGGCCAGCGGACGCCCGTCGGGTCGATTGAGCCAGAGATGCCACGGCCCGTCGTCCAGCCCGTCGATCCGGAAACGGCGGACCTCGAGCGCCGCACCGGCGGCGCGCACCGAGTCGATGGCGACCTGGCGCACGGTGAGCGTGCCGTGCGGCGCCAGCGCGATCCGCCGCGACGGCGCGAGCGGCGCCGCAACGTCGGACGACGCGAGGCGATCGGGCGACGCGAGACTGTCGG
>JASFRE010000203.1:0-7632 GCA_050115055.1 Candidatus Eiseniibacteriota bacterium
TCCCCGTCAAGGTCGTCGCGATCCTCATCACGGTCGCCGCGATTCTCATCACGGTCGCCGCGACCGACATGGCGACCGCCCGGGTGGCGTCGCCGGCTCCTCCCTTCGCGACCGGTGACACTCTGCGGATCGAGCGTGCTCTCGGCCTTCCCGGTCGTTCCGGGCCGCGGCGCGCCCCGTTCCCCATCGATCCGGTCGAGGCGCGGTGCGTCGACGGGACATGGCGTGCGCCCCGGGCCGGCGAATCGGTGCGCGGTGACGCCGCACCGCAGCTCGCCGGAGAGGACGATCGCGTCTGGTCGGAGCGCACCGCCGACGCCGAGGGCTGGATCTCCGATCCGGAGCTGGCCGGCGGCTACCTGTTCGCGCGCGTCACCTGCGCCCGGGCCGGGGTCTATCTGCTCGACGCCGCGGGGCATCGATGGGTGCGCGTCAACGGGGTGCCGCGGGTCGGGGACGTCTACCGGCGCGGCACGCTGCGCCTGCCGGTGCGGCTCCGGCAAGGGACGAACGAGCTCCTGTTCCGGCAGGGATGGGGGGCGATCCGGGCGCGGCTCGAGCCGCCGCCGGCACCGGTCTACCTCGCGCCCGATGACGCGACGCTACCGAGCCTGGTGCACGGCGATCCGGCGGCGACGGCGCTGGCCGGCATCGTGGTCGTGAACGCCGGGACGGCACCGCGCGACAGTCTGACGATCGTCGCGCGGCTGGTGGCGGTGCCCGACCGGCCCGGCGCGGAGTGCGTCAGCCGGGTCGGGGCGCTGGCCCCGGCGCGTCTCCGGAAGGTCGCGGTCGCGCTGCCGGTGCCGGCCTGGCTGCGCGACCCGATCGGTGCCGGCGCCGTGCCCGGCGCTGTCCCCGACTCGCTGCGCTACGCGCTGGAGCTCCGCGTGGGCGATGCCGTCGTGGAGCGGATCGAGCTGGCGCTGGACGTGGTCGAGCCGGGCGACCAGCACTACCGCTCGTTCGTGAGCGACGTGGACGGCAGCGTCCAGCACTACGGGGTGACGCCGCCGCCGAGCCCGCCCGACACGCTGGTCGGCCTGGTGCTCACCCTGCACGGGGCGAACGTCACCGCGCGCCAGGCCCACCACTACGCGCCGCGCGACTGGGCATACATCGTCGCCCCGACCAACCGGCGCGCCTTCGGGTTCGACTGGGAGGACTGGGGGCGGCTGGACGCGCTGGAGGTCATGGCCGACGCGCGCCGCCACTTCCCGCTCGATCCGCGCCGCACCTGGCTGACCGGGCACTCGATGGGCGGCCACGGCACCTGGAGCCTGGGCGTGCTGCTGCCGAATCGCTTCGCCGCGATCGCGCCGAGCGCCGGCTGGCGCGACTTCTGGTCGTACAGCGGTGCCTGGATGCCGCCCGACACGTCGACGACCGCATCCGCGCCTGGATCCGACAGGCCGGAGGGGATGGCTGACGCAGCGGCGCTGCCGGCCACCACCGACCCGGTGGCGGCGATCCTGGTCCGCGCCACCAGCCCCAGCCGGCCGCTGCTGCTCGAGCGGAACCTGGAGGCGGCCGGTGTCTACGTCCTGCACGGCGAGCTCGACGACAACGTGCCGGTCGGCGAGGCGCGATTCATGCGCGAGCGGCTCGGGCGCTTCCATCCCGACTTCGCCTACCACGAGCAACCCGGCGCCGGTCACTGGTGGGGGGACGCCTGCATGGACTGGCCGCCGCTCATGGAGTTCCTGCGGCGTCACGCGTTGCCGCCGCCAGGCAGGGTGGGGACGCTCGATGTGACCATCATCCATCCCGCCATCGCGTCGCGCTGCGCGTGGCTGTCGATCGAGCAGCAGGAGCTTGCGCTCGCCCCGAGTCGGGTGCGCGCGGTCGCCGAGCCCGACAGCGCACGCGTGCGGATCGAGACCGAGAACGTCCGGCGGCTCGGCATCGACCTCGAGATGCTCGGCGGCGACGGCACGTGGACGGTCTGGGTCGACTCCACGCGCATCCGGGCGGGCGGGGAGACGGCGAGCACCGGCGTTCCACGCGGTGCGACCAGCCGCGCCGGGGGCGGTGTCCCCGTCGTGCTCGAGCGCGGCACGGGTGGCTGGTACCGGGCCGGCCCACTGAATCCGGCACGCAAGGGGCCGCACCGTGCCGGTCCGTTCAAGGAGGCGTTCCGGAACCGGATGATGTTCGTCTACGCCACCGGCGGCGACGCGACCGAGAACGCCTGGGCCGAGGCCAAGGCGCACTACGACGCCGAGACCTTCTACTATCGCGGCAACGGTGCGGTCGAGGTGGTGCCCGATAGCACCTTCGACGCCGCCGCCGATCCGCATCGCAACGTCATCCTCTACGGCAATGCCGACACGCACCTCGTCTGGAGGGCGCTCCTCGGGGACTGCCCGATCGAGATCCGCCGCGGCTGGCTGCGGGTCGGCGGGCGCCGGCTCGCTGGCGACGACCTGGCCTGCCTGTTCGTCCATCCACGCGCCGGGAGTGACGTGGCCAGCGTCGGTGTCATCGGTGGCACGGGGATCGCCGGAGCGTGTGCCACCGATCAGCTGCCGATCTTCGTCTCCGGCGTCGCCTACCCGGACTGGGTCGTGATCGGGGCCGACGTTCTCGAGCGCGGCCTGGATGGCGTGAGGGGCGCCGGCTTCTTCGACAGCGCGTGGCGGCCGGGCGCCGACAGCGCCTGGCGCTGATCCGGGCCGGGTCGCTGCACGCCCGGCCATGGTAAGATCCCGGGAAGCCGGGGCGACCGGCGCACGGCGCGCGCACGGGAAGCTAGGCCGGCGCGCGAGCCTCGGTCCGTCGCCCATCCTCCGCTGCCACCCACACCGGGGATCTCCCGCATGAGCCAGGTCCATCTCGTCGCCGCCACCGGCCACGACTCCGGCCCCGTTCTCGCTCGCAAGATCGAAGCCCTCTGGGAGGCGGCCGATCTCAACCGCTGCTTCCAGCCGCGCGACCTCGCGGCGCTCAAGCTCCACGTCGGCGAGCCCGGCAAGACGACGTTCGTGTCGCCGGAGATCGTGGCGGCGCTCGTCACCCTGTTGCAGCGCGCCGAGACCCGGCCGTTTCTCACCGATACCGCCGTGCTCTACCGCAGCCCGCGCGACAATGCGGTCGGTCACGCGCGGGTGGCGCACGACCACGGCTTCACGCTCGAGCGCGTCGGCGCGCCGTTCGTGCCGGCCGACGGACTGAACGGCGCCGACGAGGTCGAGATCCCGGTCGGCGGCAGGCACTACGAGCACGTCGCCATCGCCACCGGCATCCTGCAGGCGCGCAGCATGCTGGTGCTATCGCACGCCACCGGCCATCTGGGCACCGGCTACGGCGGGGCACTCAAGAACCTCGGCATGGGCTGCAGCTCGAAGCGCGGCAAGCTGCGCCAGCATCATGGCCAGCATCCGCGCATCGATCCCGACACCTGCATCGCCTGCGCGATCTGTGCCGAGTGGTGTCCGGAGGACGCGATCACCGTCGAGGAGACGGCGGAGATCGACGAGTCGCGCTGCATCGGCTGCGGCGAGTGCGTCGCCGTCTGTCTGCAGGGCGGCGTGCAGTTCGACTGGTCGGTGATGGGGCGCGAGTTGCAGGAGCGCATCGCCGAGCACGCGGCGGCGCTGGTGCGCAGGAAGGCGGGTCGCATCGCCTACGTCACCGTCGCCATGAACATCACCAAGGACTGCGACTGCCTGTCGAAGCCCCAGGGTCCGGTGTGCGAGGACATCGGCATCCTGGCCTCGCACGACCCGGTCGCCATCGATCAGGCCGTGCTCGAGCTGGTGCGCGAGCGCACCGGCCGCTCGATCGAGGAGCTCTCCTACCCGGACCGCGACGGCTCGATCCAGGTGAGTTATGCGGCAGAGCTGGGGATCGGCGAGCAGACGGTCGAGCTGGTGCCGGTGCCGGTCGCGGTCACCAGCTGAACGTGACCGGGAGGATGTCATGGATCGCTTCCCACCCTTCGTCGAAGACCTGCCCGAGATCGACTTTCCCTTCGAGGGCGTCAGCGGCCATCTCCTGCAGGGCGAGCAGCAGCAGGTCGCCTTCGTCCACTTCGCGGCGCGCACCGACGTGCCGCCGCACCGTCACCGGGCGCAGTGGGAGATCGTCGTCGCCGGCGAGCTGCACCTGACGGTCGACGGCGAGACGCGGACCCATCGCCCCGGGGAGACCTTCTACATCCCGGCGTGGGTCGAGCACGGTGCCGTCGTCGAGGCCGGTTACCAGGCGATCATCATCTTCGACCAGCCCGATCGCTACGCGACGAAGTGAGGGGCGATTCCGGTCCGCAGCGGCCGCGACGCGACGGCCGGCGCGAAGCGGCCGGACGGCGGTCCCGGTCGCCGTCCGGTCCTCTTGAATGACGTCGCCCTGGCGCCGGTCATCTCACTTGACCAGCATCATCGCCCGGGTCTCGACGCCGTCGGTGGTGTCGAGGCGTTAGACGTCGACGCCGCTCGCCACCCGGCGTGTGGTCTTTACAGGGAGAAGCGATCTCCGGGGCGCCGGACCGACAGGGGGCGGCCTGGTCGGTCGTTGCCCTCCTACCGTACCAGCAGGAGTTGCGTCTGCTGGGTGCCCGCCGGGGTGTCGAGGAGGACGTAGTACACCCCCGAGCTCATGGGCTGGGCGTTCTCGTTCCGGCCGTCCCAGGTCGCGACCTGCTGCGCGGTCTGGCGGACGCCGTCGACGAGCGTGCGGACGAGGCGTCCCTGCACGTCGTAGATCCTGAGCGTGACCGGGGTCTCGCCGACCACCGAGTAGGGGATCGAGACGCGCTCGGAGGTCGGGTTGGGACGCGGCGGGGCGAGGGCGAGCGTCGCCGGGAGCGGCGGCGCCGCGGTCGACCGCAGGAGCCAGTGGTCGGGATCGAAGGTGACGTCGACCGGACGCTCGTCGAACGCGAAGGTGAAGGTCTGCTCGCGACGATCGTTGTCGACGACCAGGCGGTGCACCGTCTCGCCGCCCGAGGGCGACACCGTGCGCACCTGCACGTCGATGGGCATGGCGTAGACCTCGAGGTGGGTCTGCTGCTGAGCGATGTAGAGGTTGACGTCCCATCCCGTGGCGGTCGCCGTGGAGCCCCAGCGCCAGTCGTAGACCGGGCGGTCCGGCTGGTAGATCCACTGGTCGAAGAAGGGGCGGAGGTCGCGTCCCGACACCGCCTCGGCCACCTCGCGGAAGTCGGCGGTCGAGACCGCGTCGTCGCCCCCGTGGCGCGCCGCCCAGGCGCGCAGGATCTCGAAGAAGACCGGATCGGCGGGATCGTCCGGGTCCTCGTCGACCAGGTGACGCAGCATGTGCAGGACCCAGGCGCCTTTCCGGTACGGGGTGGCCCCGTAGAGCGGCGCCGGGTCGTAGATCGTCCCGAAGAAGTTGCCGAACGGATCGTAGTTCGCGACGTAGTCGAAGAGCGCCTGCTGGCCCAGGAGATGTTCGAACCAGAGCGCCTCGCAGTAGGTGGCGAATCCCTCGTTCAGCCAGACGTCGCGCCAGTCCTCGAGCCCGACCCAGTCACCCCACCATTGATGGGAGAGCTCGTGCACGTAGACCCACTCGGCGCCGCCGGTGCCGCGGATATAGCTCGAGCCGAGCGACGTACAGGTCTGGTGCTCCATGCCGCCCGAGAACTCGCAGGCCGCCATTGCGTACTTCTCGGCGCGGAACGGGTACGGGCCGAACCGCTCCGAGTAGAAGCGGACCACCTCGGGCATGTTGACGAAGTCGACGACGGCGGCGGTCGAGTCCTCCGGGTAGACGTACCAGGTGAGCGGGATGTTCGCGGTTCCGCCGTCGGCCGGGATCTCGACCGTGTCCTCGAGGGTCGCGTAGTTGGAGACGGCGACCGACACCAGGTAGGTCGAGATCGGGTAGCCGTGCGACCAGTGATGGGCGGCGCGGTTGCCGGGCAATGCATCGACGGGACCCGGGACGCCGTTCGACATGACGCGCAGCGTGTCCGGCACGATGCAGGTGACGTCGACCAGCGCCTTGTCCCGCAGCACGTCCTTGCAGGGCCACCACGCCCCGGAGCGGTTGGGGGCGCTCAGCGAGTAGATGATCGGCGCGCGGGTCCCGTCCTCCTCCGAGCCGTGGAAGGCGAAGGTGAAGGGAGCGGAGGAGAGCGGACCGCCGGTCGTGGCGGGCGTGCCGCCGTAGTCGACCGTGACCTGGAACGAGTCGGCGACCGCGACCGGTGAGGCGAGCTGGATGGTCAGGAACGCGCTGTCGCGCTGCGTGCCCGCAACGCCATGCGTCGGGCTGGTGACTGTCGTCACCGCCAGCGGCTCGTGGAGGTCGACCACGACCTCGCTCAGACCGTCGTCGAGGGCGAGGGCGGTCATCGTCATCGAGCCGACCAGCGTGTCCCCCGCGATCTCGATCGTGAGGTCGTAGCGCCGGACGTCGTAGCCGCGATCGTCGGTGGCCTGCAGGCTCCGGGCTGCCCGTCCGGCCGCGACGAGCTGCTGCTTCTCCTGGCACGGGTGGGTGCCTGACGCGTCGCGGTAGAGCGTCGCGGCGGATTCGAGCGCCGCGGCGGACTCGAGCGCGGCGCGGTCCGAGGTGCCGACGCCGGCCGCCGTGGCCGCTCCCGGGCGCGGGGTGGCCGCGGCCAGCAGGACCAGCAGGACGGCAGACGGGAACAGCTCGAGACGCTTCATGGGGACTCCGATCCGAGGTCTCCGATGTCGATCCGGCTCGTGGTGCGGGGCGCGGTGCATCTGCACAAATCTACAGGTGGACAGGATCGGCGGCAAGCCGTTCGCAGGACGGGCGGTGCATGGCGGCGGCGTTCGTGGTTCTCCCTTGGAACACCGAGAATGCTGCCGGGTTCACGCTGCCGGGCTGTGTTGGGTCAGGTGCCTGCGCCCCGAACGGCATCCCTTCAAGGCGGTGCCCGCGGTGTTTCCGCTGAAACATGCGCAGGCCGTCGCCGTCCGCCGGCCGGGCGTTGGAGCCCGGCCGCGGGCCGCTGCTGCCAGCGGCCGCCGCGCGATGTTTCCGCTGAAACATGCCGCGATCGGCGGTCCCGGCCGAAGGGGTCGTAGCGCGGCCTCGGCTGGCGCACGGATGGTGGCGCGGTGCGGTCGCGGCCGTAGGTCGCCGCTCCGGTCGAGGCGTCCGGGTGCGGCGCGTCCGCCACCACCTCGGCACCGGTCGCCTCCAGGCTGCCGTAGGGCGCCTCCACCGCCACCGGGTCGACGGTCCCGTCGGCCACCTGGTTGATCCTCGCGTCGGTCGCCGGGTCGTGCCTGGCCGGCGCTCGCTCCTCGAGCGCCGCGGGCTCCGCGCGCTCCGCCTGCTCGCGCTCTGCCTCGCGCTCCACCTCCTCGCGCTCTGTCTCGCGCTCCACCTCCTCGGCGATCCTCCCCCGGGTCGCCATGACTTCCAGCCACCGCCAGGTCTCGTCGGAGACCTCGCCGCGGGCGTCGCCGAGGATGCGGCCGTCGCGGGTGCGGAAAACGAGCTCGCCGTCCGCGTCGCACTCGATCGCCAGGATACCGTCGTGGACCATGGCGTGATGGACGTTGCAGAGGAGACAGAGGTTGTCGCGCACGTTGCGTCCACCGTGGAGGCGGTCCTTGATGTGATGGACGTCGACCCAGAGGTGGTTGTGGCAGCCCGGGACGCGGCAGCGCATGCGGTCGCGGA
>JASFRE010000204.1:0-7619 GCA_050115055.1 Candidatus Eiseniibacteriota bacterium
CTGCGCATCATGCTGACCATGGCGCTGATCGGCGTGCCGTTCGTCCTCGCCTACACGGCGAGCATCTACTGGATCTTCCGCGGCAAGGTGAAACTCGACGCGTCGAGCTACTGAACGGGGGCGCCGGCCGGCTCTCCCCCGGGACCGCGCCGGTCGAGGGCCGGCGCGGCGGCCGCACCGTCGCGCGGCTCCCGCCGCCGAGCCGGCACTTGCGGGCCGTGTCCGGTGGCGTTACAGTGCGTCCAGCACAGCGACTCCAGGCTGGGGGAGCTTCGGCTGAGAGGCGCGTCGAGAGCGCGGGCACGCACCGCGACGACGCGCGACCCCTCGAACCTGAAGTGGACAATTCCACCGCAGGAAAGCCCTCGTGCACGGCGCCCGCCTCCCGCTGCGCGCCCGGTCTCCGCAGTCGGATCCTGTCCACCCCAGCCGGCACCCCGCGTCCCCCCCCGGACCTGTGAACCGGTGGAAGGAACCGACTCATGACCGATCGGCAGGAATCCCGCCCGGCGATGACCGACGCGACGGTCGACGCGTCCGCCACCATCGCCCCGGAGCCCGAGACTCCGTCCACGACCGCCCCACTGACGGCGTCGCGCAAGATCTACGTCGAGCACGACGGCCTGCGCGTGCCGTTCCGCGCGATCGACCTCGCCGGCGAGGAGGCGCCGCTCCGCGCCTACGACACCTCGGGACCACCGGTCGCCGATCCGCGTTCCGGCCTCCCCCGCATGCGCGAACGCTGGGTCGCCAATCGCCGCGAACGCGGCGTCCGCAACATGAGCCAGATGCATGCCGCCCGCCAGGGTGAGATCACCGAGGAGATGCGCTTCGCCGCGTTGCGCGAGAACGTCACGCCGGAGCTGGTGCGGGACGAGGTCGCCGCCGGTCGCGCCATCATTCCAGCCAACATCAACCACCCCGAGCTCGAGCCGATGGTGATCGGCAAGCGCTTCCTGGTGAAGATCAACGCCAACATCGGCAACTCGGCCACGACCAGCTCGATCGACGAGGAGGTCGACAAGCTGCGCTGGGCGATCCACTGGGGTGCCGACACGGTCATGGACCTGTCGACCGGCGACGACATCCACGAGACGCGCGAGTGGATCCTGCGCAACAGCCCGGTGCCGATCGGCACCGTACCGATCTACCAGGCGCTGCAGAAGGCGGGCGGCGCTCCCGAGGACCTCACGTTCGAGATCGTCATGCGGACCCTCGAGGAGCAGGCGCGGCAGGGCGTCGACTACTTCACGATCCACGCCGGCGCCCTCCTGCGCTACGTTCCCCTCACCGCGCGCCGCGTGACCGGCATCGTGTCGCGGGGCGGCAGCATCATGGCGAAGTGGTGCCTCGCGCATCACCAGGAGAACTTCCTCTACACCCGATTCGAGGAGATCTGCGACCTCATGGCGCAGTACGACGTCGCGTTCTCGCTCGGCGACGGCCTGCGTCCCGGCTCGATCGCCGACGCCAACGACGAGGCCCAGTTCGCCGAGCTCCGCACGCTCGGCGAGCTCACGCGGCTGGCCTGGAAGCACGACGTGCAGGTCATGATCGAGGGGCCCGGGCACGTGCCGATGCACCGCATCCGGGAGAACGTCGAGCTGCAACAGGAGCTCTGCCACGAGGCGCCGTTCTATACTCTCGGGCCACTGGTGACCGACATCGCCCCCGGCTACGATCACATCACCAGCGCCATCGGCGCGGCGATGATCGGCTGGTACGGTACGGCGATGCTCTGCTACGTGACGCCGAAGGAGCACCTCGGGCTGCCCGACCGGGACGACGTCCGCGAGGGGGTCATCGCCTACAAGATCGCCGCCCACGCCGCCGACCTCGCCAAGGGGCACCCGGGGGCCCAGGCGCGCGACGATGCCCTGAGTCGCGCGCGGTTCGAGTTCCGCTGGCGCGACCAGTTCGCGCTGGCGCTGGACCCGGAGCGGGCCGAGAGCTTCCACGACGCGACGCTGCCGTCGGACGGTGCCAAGGTCGCTCACTTCTGCTCGATGTGCGGCCCGCAGTTCTGCTCGATGCGGATCACGCAGGACGTGCGCGAGTACGCGCGGGAGCGGGGCCTCGAGACGGAGGAGGCGCTCGAGATCGGCATGCGCGAGAAGGCGCGCGAGTTCGCCACCGGCGGCGGCGAGATCTACCGCCCGGAGGTCGCGACGGCGCGTGAGACACCGCCCGGGACGGAACCGGCCTCCCCGTAGCCCCGCCCATGGCGATGACCGGGGAAGAGAATGGCCGGGGAGATGCCGCAACGCGTACCGCCTGTTTCCAGTATCGTTCAGTGACGCCGGCGATCCGGCCGCGTCGAGCCCCTGGAGGAGTCGATGGTCCGCAAGGATGAACTGTTCCTGCACGAGGAGGTCGCGCTCCTGTCCCTGCGCAACCGGAAGGGCACGTTCGCCTCGTCGGAGCGGTTGCCGTACGCGCTGGGCGGCGCGATGCTGGCCGAGCTCCTGCTTGGCGGACGCGTCCGCGTCGAGAAGGCACGCTGGAACCGCACGTTGATCGAGCTCGCGAGCGACGCGCCGGTCGGTGATGCGCTGCTCGACGAGGCGCTGGCGAAGATCGCGACCGCCGGACGGCGCGCCTCACCGAAATCCTGGGTGCAGCGGTTCGCGCGCCTCAAGCGCCTGCGGCAGCGCGTCGCCGAGCAGCTCTGCGCGCGCGGCATCTTGCGTGCCGACCGGGAGACGGTCCTCCTCATTTTCAAGCGCGACGTCTTTCCGGAAATCGATCCCCGGCCCGAGCGGGCGCTCATCGAGCGCCTGCGCCGGGCGATCGCCCGCGACGGCTCGAGTGTCGAGCCGCGCACCGCGGTCACCGTGGCCATCGCCCACCATGCCGGACTGCTCAAGGGGGCTCTCGACCGCGAGCTCCTGAAGCGCCGCAAGCAACGCATCAAGACGATCGCCACCGGCGATGCTTCGGTGAAGGCGACGCGCGAGGCGATCGAGGCCATGCAAGCCGCGGTGCTGGTCGCCTGCATCGTGCCGGCGGCGGCCGCCGCATCGAGCCACTGAGCGCGCGATGGGCACCGGCTCGCGGATCCTGCTGGTCCGGCACGGCGCCGGCCGCGGCCGCGATGCGCCCTACCTCGAGCCCTGCCTCGAGTTTCTCGCCCGGCGCCGCCCGGCGCTGCATGCACGCCTGCACCTGCATCACACGGGCAAGCGTCCCTATGGACCGGCCCCGGCTCTCGATGACGTCGCGGCAGTGGTCTTCTGGCTGGCCGATCCGCTCGAGGAGCTCTACCCGGAGTGCTTCGCCGAGGCGATGCGCATCGCCGACGCGGCCGAGGCACGCGGTCTGCGCATCGCCAACCATCCGCGCGCGCTCGCCGCGAGCACCAAGAGCGAGCAGAACCGGCGCTGGCGCGCGGCCGGGATCCCGACGCCACGCATGTGGCGATTCGCCGATCGGGACGAGCTGGAAGCGGTGTCGCGCGAGATCCCGTTTCCCACGGTCTTGCGTCCCGACGGGCTGCACGGCCAGATCGGCACGCGCTGGCTGCGCGATCGCGCCGCGCTCCTCGCAGCGGCGACCGGCAACGTCGCCCTACCCGGCACGCTGACCGAGTTCGTCGACGTGCGGGCGACGTACCGCGCCGCAGGGCGCCGATCGGGACACCACGCCATCTGGCGTCGCTTCCACCACAAGAAACGCGCCTTCGTTTTCGGCGACCGGGTGCGCACCAACCACATCTTCTTCTCGCGCCATCCGATCGTCGGCAAGCACAGCTCGACCTTCTGGGAGTACGAGCACCTGGGCCGCTGGCCGCCGTGGCGGAAGCTCCCTGCCTGGCACGCCTGCCGGGCCTGCGTGCGGGCCGACCACGCCCACTGGCGACGCCGCGAGGAGGCCTCCGAGCTGCTGCGGCACGCCGCCCGGGTGCTCGAGCTCGACCACGTCGCCTTCGACTACGCGGCGTTTCCCGGCGGCGATCTCATCCTCTGGGAGGCCAATCCGTACTTCGCGCTCGAGCGCTGGCAGGAGGCCATGCTGCCGGCGTGGCGCCGCATGTCAGAGCGCACGCCGAGCTTCTACGAGGCGATCGGCGACCAGTTCGAGCGGCTGCTCGACGGTGCATGAGAAAACCGGCTGCACGGTGGGCGACGGCGACACCGGCCGCGCGTCCGGCTGGCGGCTGACGGCAGCTTCATGATCTCCCGGTTCGAGCACGCACTCGAGACCGGGGCCTGCCGACACGCCCCATGGCAGCACCGGCGCGGTGGTGCGACGCCCGGAGCCGCGGCCCGGCACCGAACCTGGACGGTTCCCGGCGGTCCGGCTACCATGATCCGGTGAGAGGGTCGCGAACCCGCCACCGCGTCCGGTCACGGCGCGGCGCGCACGGCGGCATCGACCGCGAGGATGCGCAGGAGCACGCGCGTGGAGCAGCCCGATCGGATCGGCACGGGGCCAGTGCGACTCGACGCCTGGCAGAAGGTCTCGGGTCGGAGCCGCTACCTGGCCGACCACCCGATCGAGGGCGCCTGGCTGGGCGCCACCGTGCGCTCGCCGGTCGCCCGCGGCCAGCTCCGCGCCATCGAGCGCGATCCCGCCTTCGACTGGTCCGGCGTCCTCTGCCTGACCGCTGCCGAGCTGCCCGGCCCCAACGTCGTGGCGATGATCCGTGACGACCACGCGGTGCTCGCCGACGGGGCGGTGCGCTTCGCCGGCGAGGCGGTGGCGCTCCTCGCCGCCCCCGATGCCGAGCGGCTCGCCGCGGCCGCCCGGGCCATTCACCTCGACATCGTCGAGGAACCGGCCGTCGAGTCGATCGAGGAGGCGCTCCGGCCCGCGGCGATCATCTGGGGCGACGACAACGTCATCGCCGAGTACCGGATCGAAGACGGCGACGTCGAGGCCGGGCTCGGTACGGCGGACCACGTCGTCGACGGGACCTACCGCACCGGCTACCAGGAGCACCTCTACCTCGAGCCGAACGGCATGATCGCGCGCCCGCGGGCCGGCGGCGGCGTCGAGATCCTGGGGTCGCTGCAGTGCCCCTACTACGTGCACGCGGCGCTCTGTCGCGCACTCGCGCTCGACCCCGCGCAGGTCGTCGTGCGGCAGGCGGTGACCGGTGGTGCCTTCGGCGGCAAGGAGGACTACCCGTCGGTGCTCGCGGTGCATACCGCCGTCCTGGCGCTCGCCGCCGGCCGGCCGGTGCGCATGATCTACGAGCGCTCCGAGGACATCCGGGCGACGACCAAGCGTCATCCCTCGCGCACCCGGATCCGCACCGGCGTGCGTCGCGACGGGACGCTGGTCGCCGCCGACATCGACCTGGTGCTCGATGCCGGCGCCGCGACGACGCTGAGCCCGGTGGTCCTGTCCCGCGCCGTGCTGCACGCCGCGGGCGCCTACCGGATCCCGAACGTCCGCATCCGCGGGCGCGCCGTCGCCACCAACACACCGCCGAACGGCGCCTTCCGCGGCTTCGGGGCACCGCAGAGCCTGTTCGCCATCGAGCGCCAGGTCGATCACGTCGCCGCCCGGCTGGGGCTCGATCCCCTGGAGGTGCGCCGCCGGAACCTGCTGCGTGACGGCGACCGGCTGCCGTTCGGTCAGCGCCTCGAGCGCGACGTCGGTGCCTCGCTGGTGCTCGAGCGCGCGGTCGCGCTCGCCGGCTACGAGGAGCGACGGCGCCGGCTCGACCGGCTGCCCGGCGGCGACGTGAGCCAGGCCCCGCCGGCGGCGGCTGCGCCGACGGCGGTGCGCCGCGGCATCGGACTGGCCGTCTGCTTCCACGGCGGCGGCTTCACGGGCGCCGGCGAGGAGCGCATCCGCGGACGGGCCGGCGTGCGCATCACCGCCGAGGGCACGCTCGAGATCCTGGTGTCGAGCGTCGAGATGGGGCAGGGCGCCAGCACCGTCCTCGCCATGATCGCCGCGCGCGCGCTCGGGCTGCCCCTCGAGGCGGTGCGCCACGTGCAACCGGACACCTCGGTGGTGCCCGACAGCGGGCCGACGGTCGCCTCGCGCACCACCATGATCGTCGGGCAGATCGTCATCCAGGCCTGTCGCGCGCTGGTCGACCGGCTCCGCGAGCGGCTGGCGGCGACCGAGGGAGTCGATGCCGCGGCGATCCTGGTCGACGCCGGAGGTGTCGCCTGCGCCGGCCGGCCGCTCGGCGATCTGCTCGAGGTCGGCGCGCGTCTGGCGGCCCGGGGTGACACCGTGCACGGGGAGGCGACCTACTCGCCACCGGCCGGCGTCCGCTGGGACGAGGAACGCTACCGCGGCGACGCCTACAAGGCCTACTCCTGGGCGGCGGACGTGGTCGAGGTCGAGGTCGACCGCGCCACGCTCGAGGTGCGACCGACGCGGGTCGTATCCGTCGTCGAGCTCGGCCGCGCCATCCACCCGGTGCTGGCCATCGGTCAGATCGAGGGTGGCACGCTGCAGGCCCTCGCCTGGGGCTACATGGAGGAGGTGAAGACCGCGCACGGCCACTACCTGAACGACCGCATGGCCACCTACATCATCCCGACGACGCTCGACGTACCGGAGATGCAGGTCGAGCTCGCCGGGTTGCCCTACGAGCACGGTCCGTTCGGCGCCAAGGGGCTGGGCGAACTGCCGATGGACATCGGCGCCCCCGCCCTGGCCGCGGCCATCGATCAGGCGACCGGCGTCTTCAACGCGACGATCCCGATCACCCCCGAGCGCCTGCACGCGCTCCTCCGCGAGCGCCCGGGACCTGACGGCGCGGCACCGGACGGACGCGAGCCATGAGATTCGACCTCCGCGTCAACGGCACGGTCCGCACCATCGACACGCCGCCGCTGCGCCGCCTGCTCGACATCCTGCGCGAGGACCTCGATCTGACCGGCACCAAGGAGGGCTGCGGCGAGGGCGAGTGCGGGGCCTGCGCCGTGCTGCTCGACGGCCGGCTGGTCAACGCCTGCCTGGTCCCGGCCCTGCAGCTCCCGGGACGCGAGGTCGTGACGATCGAGGGTCTCGGTACCGCCGAGCATCCCGACCCGGTGCAACGCGCCTTCATGGACGAGGGGGCCGCGCAGTGCGGCTTCTGCATTCCGGGCATGGTGATGGCGAGCCGGGCGTTGCTCGACGCCGAGCCGCGACCGACGCGCGACGCGGTCCGCCACGGGCTGGCCGGCAATCTCTGCCGGTGCACCGGCTACGAGCGCATCCTGCGGGCCGTCGAGCGCGCGGCGGCGATATCCCCGGCCCCGACCGACGCCCGCGGCGCGCGCCGGCGCGCGACCGGGTCGCCCCCGGTTGCGCAGCGTGCGATCGCCACCGCGCAGGGCTGCCGGGCGGACGGACCACGCCTCCTCACCCCCACGACACTCGACGAGGCCGTCAACGCGCTTCCCGGCCTCGGTCCGGACCGGCTGCTGGTCGCCGGCGCCACCGACCTCATGGTGGAGCTGCACGCCGCGCGCCGGGCACCGTCCGCGATCATGGACCTGACCCGGATTCGCGAGCTCGCGAGGATCCGCGTCACGGATACGTCGATCCGGATCGGCGCCGCCACGACCTTTGCCGAGCTGGCCGCGGAGCCCGCCGTGGCGCGCGAGCTGCCGGCGGTCGCGGCGATGGCGCGCCAGATCGGGGCCGTGGCCATCCAGAACCGG
>JASFRE010000205.1:0-7616 GCA_050115055.1 Candidatus Eiseniibacteriota bacterium
AGAGCCGGCCGAGACCCGGCCAGGTGAAGATGACCTCGAGGATCACCGAGCCGGAGATCATGAACGGAAAGGTGAGGCCGAGCAGCGTCACGAAGGGGATGAGCGTGTTGCGGAACGCATGCTTGTAGATGACGACGTGCTCGGCGAGGCCCTTGGCGCGTGCAGTGCGGATGTAGTCCTGCCGCACGACCTCGAGCATGTTCTGCCGGACGAAGCGCGAGTAGTAGGCGAGCGATCCGTAGGCGGTACAGATCACGTAGAGCGCCATGTGCTGGGCGGTATCCCACATCCTGCCGAGCGTCGATAGCGTTGCGTAGTCGTCGCCGTGCATGCCACGGAAGGGCAGGAGGTCCCATTTCACGCTGACGAACAGGATGAGGATGATGGCTCCCACGTAACGCGGCACGGCGTAGAGGACGTAGAGCACCGCGCCGCCGGCGCGGTCGAAGCGGCCATTCTGGCGCGCGGCGCTGTAGATGCCGATCGGCACTGCGACGATGAATGCCAGGCAGAGCCCGCACAGATTGACCGACAGCGTCGGCCAGAAGGCGGACTTGATCTTGTCGATCACCGGCCGGTCGTCGGCGATCGAGTTGCCGAGATTGCCGGTGAGCATGTCCCGCATCCAGAGGCCGTAGCGCACGTGGATCGGCTCGTCCAGGTGGAAGCGCTCGCGGATCTCCATGATGATGCGCTCGGACTGCTCCGGATCCTGGACGTCGGTCGCCCGGAGGGCGGCGGGGTCGCCCGGCGCCAGCGAGATGATCGTGAACACGACGAGCGTGATCCCGAAGAGGGTCACCACGGCGAGCAGCAGCCGCCGGATCAGGTACTGCAGACCACCCATGCCTCGTTCCCCGTCACTCCGCCATCGACCACCAGGCGTTCTCGGCCGGGTTGAAGTTGAAGATGCCGCGCGGGCTGGTGGTGACACCGCGGATCCGCTTGTGCAGCGCCCAGAAGGTCCCCCGGTTGTAGACGAACGTGTACGGCTGTGCGTCGTAGATCCGCTTGTGGATCTCCTGATAGTACTTGCGACGCTTCTCGAAATCGAACTCGCGACGCCCGAGCTCGAAGAGCTCGTCGACGCGCTCGTCCATGAAGCCGACGTAGTTGCGTCCGAACCGGCCCTCGGGATCGTACTGGCTCGACAGCCAGATGTTGCGGCCGGTGTCCGGGTCGGTGCCGGTGCCCCAGGCGGCGATCGTCGCCTGGAACTCGTGCTTGCGGTTGCGCTCCACCAGCGTTGCCCACTCGAGGATCTGCGTCTTCATGCTGATGCCGATCGAGCGCAGGTCCTCCTGGTAGATCGCGGCGATGTCGCGCGAGATGTCGGCGCCCTGCGGGATCTGCAGCGTGAACTCGAACTTGACCGGCTTGCCGCCGATCACCTTGTGGCGCCAGCCCTCGCGCTCCTCGTCGATCAGCCAGCCGGCCTCGTCGAGCAGCTCGGAGGCGCGGTCGAGATCGAACTCGAGACGCTTGACCTCGGGGTTGTACATCCACGAGTCCGGGTGATAGATGCCGTAGCACGGCGTGTAGAGGTTGTAGGCCAGGTCGCGGATGATGCGTGGCACGTCGAGCCCGTGGGTCATGGCGTGTCGCACGCGCACGTCGTCGAAGAACGGATTGGAGCCGTCCATGTTCCAGCCGATGTAGAGGAACGTCCACTGCGGCGCCAGCACCTTCTGCCCGACCTTCGCGAAGTCGCTCCCCGGCAGCGACTGGGTCGCGAACTGCTTCGGGTTCATCCTGAACTCGTCGATCTCCTGCTTGTTGAAGGTCAGCATCAGGATGTTCTGATCGGGAATGATGCGGAAGACCATGCGCTTGAATCGCGGCTTCTCCCCGTGGTAGTCCTCCCACCGCTCGAGCACGATCTTGTCGTTCTCGCGCCACTCGACGATCCGGTAGGGACCGCTGCCGATGGGGTGGCGGTTCTGCGCGTTGTAGTACTCGCCGCTCTTGAGATCGGGGTTCGCGTCCTTGTCCTTCTCGTAGATGTGCTTCGGGATGATCGGGAAGGTGGCGTTCCAGGGGTTGGTGGCGAGCGCATCGCGGTGCACCATGCGCACCGTCAGATCGTCGAGCGCCTCGCACTCGATGATGTCGTCGGTGCCGCTCCGCACTGCCGGGCAGGGGACGCGGTCGTCGAGGATCTGCTGCCAGGAGAAGACGATGTCGTGCGCCGTGTAGGGATGACCGTCGTGCCACTTGAGCCCCGGCCTGAGCTTGATCGTGTAGACGGTGTGATCGGAGGACTCCTCGAAGCTCTCGGTGATGTCCTCGTTGACCGCGAACTTGAGATCGGGGCCGAAGGTGAACGGCCCGTCGAACATGGCGCCGACCACGTAGAACTCGACCGTCGACGAGATGAAGAGCGGGTTCAGGCTGTTCGGATTGCCGCTCAGGTTGCGGACGAGGACATCCTCGTAGTTGATGAGCGAGGTGTCGTCGGGAGCCGGCTCGAACATCGACGGCGGGTTGACCAGCGGATCGCGGGCCGGATCGTAGACGCCGTCGACGAGCGGACCCTGGTCGCCGCCGCCGCCCTGGTCGCTACCGCTGCCGCCGCAGGAGGCGAGGAGGGTGACGGACGCGAGACAGAGCAGGGTGATGACGGTGCGGATCGGCGTCGATGGCACGATCCGGCGGGCGGCGAACGGCATGGTCTCGATCTCCCTGGGGCGTGACGAGGACGATGGCGCGATCGACCGGATCGGCCGTGTCGGGTGGTGGTCGGTCGATCGGACGCGCGGACGGCCCGGCGCGATGTCGGGGGAGGTAGACTGGAGGGGCCGATTCTAGAGAGTCGTCCAGCGGCTGTCCAGCCATGCCGGCGGCCGCGTCGCGGTGCCGCGTCGCCCCCGGGCCGCCTGCCGGGTCGCTAGCGCGCCTCGCCCTTGACCGCCTCCTTCAGCGCCTTGCGAGCCAGCAGCCGCGTCGAGTCGAGCAACGGCAGCGGCGAGTCCTGCTGGCGCAGAATGAGCGGCAGCTCGGTGCAGGCCATCACGATGGCGTCGCAGCCACGCGTCTGCAGGCGTTTCATGACCTCCTCGAGGAACTCGCGCGTCGCGTCCTCGAAGCGCGCATAGACGAGCTCGTCGAAGATGATCGAGTTGATCTTCTCGCGATCGGCCTCGTCCGGGATGACGTGCTCGATCCCGACGTGGGCGAGGCGGTTGGGATAGACCGGGCTCTCCATCAGGTACCGCGTACCGAGCAGGCCGACCCGGCGATAGCCCTTCTCGGCTGCCGTCTCGGCCACGACCTCGGCGATGTGCAGCCAGGGGAGAGGCGCTCGGTTGCCGATCCAGTCGAAGGCGCGGTGCACCGTGTTGTCGGGGCAGATCAGGAAGTCGGCTCCGGCCTCCGCGAGGATCCGTGCCGAGCGCAGCAGGAGATCGGCCACCAGGTCCCAGCGATCCTCGTCGATCGCCTCCATGTACTTGGCGAGCGGCACCGTGTGCATGGTGACCACCGGATGCGTGTGGCGGCCGAGCGCCTCGGCGCCCTCCTTGCAGATCGTGCGATAGCAGAGCGCGGCGCCTTCGGCGCTGACGGCGATGATTCCGATGTGCTTGGTCGTGGCCTGAGTCATGATCCTGCCCGGTTGTGAGGTCGCATCTCGAGCGCGGGGCTGCCGGCGCCGACCGCCGTCGCCCCTCCGGTCGCGCGCTCGTTGCTGATCGATCAGCGGGGAGCCGGTCCCGGTCGCGTCCGTTCGGCCCCGGTCGCGCCGTGCTCCCCGGTGATCCGGTGCTCGAGGACGACGGTCAACGGCTGGCGCGACGGAGGATTGTACGTCACCTCGTGCCGGCCGTGCCGCCTCGATTGCGCCCGGATCCGGGCCGCGTCGCCCGGCGCGCGCCGCTCGGGCCAGATGGCCGGCCGTTTTCCGTATTGACTTTGTGCGACAGCTGTCGCATCTTGATGCTGAGTGCTACAAACGTCGCACTCATGCCCCCCGGGAGCGCGCCATGGCGACCCTGCCCGACCTCTCCCGCCTCGAGCTCCAGTGCCTGCGCCGCATCTGGCCGCTCGAGCGGGCCACCATCCGCCAGATCCATGCCGACCTCGCCGGCGGCGAGGGCGGCGCGCCGAGCTACTCGACGGTGCGCAAGATCGTCGAGCGCCTCGAGGACAAGGGGGCGGTGGAGCGCTGCGGGCGACGCGGCAAGGCCTGGATCTACCGGGCGACGGTCTCCCGCACGGCGATGCTCCGCAAGGAGGTGCGGCGCTTCCTCGATGCCGCCTTCGGGGGTTCGGCCTCGCCGCTGATCGCCCAGCTGGCCGACATGAAGGCGGTCACCCTGGAGGACCTGCGCGAGATCGAGCGGCAGCTCGATGATCGGCAGGGAGCGGGGCGAGGCCGGCCGTCAGCCGCATCCGGTCGCGACGCCACCGGCGGAGAGGCCGATGAGCGCTGATCCGATGATGCTCGGGGCGGCGCTGCGGCTGGCGCTGGTCGCCTCCAAGCCGGCGGCGTCGGAGACCGCCGCGGCGTCCCTGCAGCTCGCCGCGCTGGCCGCACCGCTCATGCGGTTCTGGTCGGCCTGCGCGCTCCACCTCTGGCAGACGAGCCTGGTGCTGGTGATGCTGTTCGCGCTCGGCGGCGCGCTCCGGCGGGCGCCGGCCCGCCTCATGCACGTGCTGTGGTGCGCGGGTCTCGTCAAGCTGCTGGTGCCGGTCGAGCTCGTCACCTTGGTGACCGGAGATCTCCTGCCACGGCTCGGGGCGTGGTTGGGCCTCGGGGCCGGCACCCCGGTGGGCGGGGTCTGGCTCGACCGCCTGGCGCTGGTCACCGAGCCGGTTCCGGCGACGGCGACGGCGGGTCTGGTGCACCTCCCCGCCATCGCGGTGGCGCTCGTCCTCGTGACGCTCGTCGCGGTGACCGGGGCGCTCTGGCAGCTCGGGCGCCTGCTTGGCGCCTGGCGCGAACGACCCGGCCGGTCCGGCACGACGGCGCTGGCCGCGGCGACACCCGCGGTCCGACGCCGGATCGACCGTGCCCTCGGCCCGTCACCTGCAAGCAGCGCACACGCGAGGCGCCTGCGCCTCGTCGACGGCGCGACCATGCCGGCCGTCGTCGGTCTGCTGCGCCCGCGCGTCATCCTCTCGCCGCGGCTGGTCACGGCGCTCTCCGTGGCAGAGCTCCGCGCCATCCTGCTGCACGAGCTCGAGCACTGCCGGCGCCGCGAGCCGCTCGGTGGCTTGCTGATCTGCGTCGCCAGCGTCCTCTTCGTCTTCTACCCGCTGCTGCCGCCACTCCGCCGCCGCCTGCACGCCACCGCCGAGATGGCCTGTGACGAGGCGGCGGTGCGTGGCGGGGTCGCACCCGCCGTGGTCGCCCGCGCGCTGGCCCGCGCCGTCGAGCTCGAGCTGCGCGAAGCCCGACGCCCCGCCCCGTCGCGCCCCGCCCACGCACTCGCCCCCGCCGCCATGCGCCTCGGGCCCCCGTCGCTCATTCGTCAGCGCTTCGAGCGGCTGCACCACTCCGGGAGGAATCCGGTCATGCCGATGCACCGTCTGTTCCATCGTCTCGCCGTCGTCACGGGTGTCCTGCTCGTCGCCTCGAGCGCCCTCGCCCCGGTGCTGCGGGGGGGCGGCGTCACGGCCACCCCTTCCACCGCGCGCGCCGCATCCAGTGGCAGCGACGGTGCACCGGTCGTGGCCGGTGCGCCGGTGACCGGAGCCGATGGAGCCGCTGCCGGAGACTCGTCGATCACCCTGCCGCGGCTCCTCGCGGAGCACTCCGTGGCGCCGGTCTATCCGGAGCGCGCGCGTCGCGAGGGTCTCGAGGGCCTGGTGCTGCTCGAGGCGCTCATCCGGACCGACGGCACCGCCGACGAGCTCGTCGTCGTCGAGGGCGTCGAGGCGGTGCCGGAGTTCGCGGACAGCGCCCTCGAGGCGGCACGCCAGTGGCGCTTCGAGCCGGCGTCGCGCGCCGGCGAGCCGATCGCCCTGCGGATCAAGATCCCCGTCAAGTTCCGCCTCGACGGCGCCAGCGACGGCGCCAGCGACGGTGCGATCGACGACGGCAGCGACGGCGGCAGGAAGGCGAAGCGCTCCGGAGCGGGCGCACCGCCGGACGGCTGACCCGGTGCCCGGCGGCGCCGCCCGCCGGTCCATGGTGTATCATGCCGACCCGTGATACGCGGCACGCGAGCGGGCGTGCCGCCGCGAAGGAGGGTCGGCATGAGGCGGCGCGAGTTCCTGAAGACGACGGCGACCGGCGCCAGCGCCGTGGCGGCCGGTGGCGCCCTGGCGGCCGGTGGCATGCTGGCGTGCGCGCGCGACGGCGACGACCGTGGCGGCGGAACGGCCGGCGACGCGGCGGGCAGCGATGCGGCGGGCGGCGCCCCCGCGGTCCACACGACGAAGCACGTGCGCTGGCGGCTCGCCTCCAGCTTCCCGCGCGGTCTCGACACGATCTACGGCGCCGCCGAGGTCCTCGCCGCGCGGCTCGACACCCTATCCGGGGGGCGGTTCGAGGTGCGGCCCTACCCGGCGGGCGAGATCGTGCCGCCGCTCCAGGTGCTCGACGCCGTGCAACAGGGCACCGTGCACATCGGCCAGACCGCCAGCTACTACTTCACCGGCAAGAATCCGGCCCTCGCCTTCGATACCTGCGTGCCATTCGGACTCACTGCCCGCCAGCAGACCGCCTGGTTGCTCGAGGGAGGCGGTCTCGAGCTCATCCATGAGCTCCTCGCCGACTTCAACATCGTGAGCTTCCCGTCCGGCAATACCGGCGCACAGATGGGGGGCTGGTTCCAGCGCGAGATCGCGACGCCCGAGGACCTGCGCGGACTCAAGTTCCGCATCCCGGGCCTGGGCGGCGAGGTGATGAGCCGGCTCGGCAGCACCGTGCAGGTGCTGGCCGGCGGCGACATCTTTCCGGCGCTGGAGCGTGGGACGATCGACGCCACCGAGTGGGTCGGCCCCTACGACGACGAGAAGCTCGGCTTCTACAAGGTGGCCCGCTTCTACTACTACCCGGGTTGGTGGGAGCCGGGCCCGTCGCTCTCGTTCTACGTCAATCGCGACGCCTGGAACGGGCTGCCGGGCGTCGATCAAGAGCTGTTCCGGACGGCGGCACGCGAGGCGGCCGGGACGATGCAGGCGCGCTACGACGCGCGTAACCCGGCGGCGCTGGCGCGCCTCCTCGCGAACGGTGTGGAGCTGCGCCGCTTCTCGCCGGCGATCATGGCAGCCGCCGAGGCCGCCGCGACCGACATCATGGAGGAGGCGGCGGCCGGCGACGCGACCTACCGGCGGGTCTACGAAACCTGGTCGAAGGCGCGGCGCGAGCTCTTCGACTGGTTCGGCACGGCGGAGCTGGCCTACGCGGAGGCGGCGTTCTCCCGGCGCTCGTGAGTCACGCCCGAGCCGCCGGGCCCGCGTGACGCACGGGACGGTCCGGGCGGCGGACGCGCGTGGCGTGGCCTGGCGGTCCCGGCGACGGCGCGATGCGGCGGCGCGCGGCGACGCCCCGGCGCGACGGCTCGATGCGGCGGCGCGAGGCGACGGCTCGATGCTACGGCCCGATGCTACGGCCCGATGCGTGGCACCGCGTACTCGGCACACGCGTCGACCGGGGCCGCATAGGGACT
>JASFRE010000206.1:0-7607 GCA_050115055.1 Candidatus Eiseniibacteriota bacterium
CGGCGAGAGCGGACGGCTCCGGCCGTCGATCGCCGCCCTCTGCGTGGCGGCGGTGGTCGTCGGCGTGCTGGCGTACGCCCTCGTCAACGTGCGCCAGACCGTGGTGCACTACGATCCGATCGCGCGCCCGCCCCAGGTGCTCGAGGACCGCGCGCGCGCCATTGCCGAGCGTCTCGGCACCGACCCGCCGGCGCAGCGCGCGCACGGCTTCGCGACGGACCGCCGGCTGCTCGGATGGCTGCGCGAGCAGGATGCCACCCGCGGCCGCTGGCAGGCCCTGCGCGCGGCCAGTCTGCCGGCCGTGGTCTACTGGTACCGGCAGAGCCCGCGCGCCATGAATCCGGTGTCGCTGGCCGGGCGGATCACGAGATCGGACCCGCCGTTCAACGTCAGCGGCGAGGTGCGCATCCTCCTCGACACCGACGGGCACCTGATCTCGTACGAGACCGTGCCGCCCGAGTGGGTGGCGGCGGGGGCCGGAACCGCGGCGGACAGCGCCGCCGTGAGCGCCGACTCGGCGCGGGTCGACTGGTCCGCCCTGTTCGCGGACGCCGGCCTCGATCCGACGGCGTTCGTCCCCGTCGCGCCGGAGTGGACGCCCTACATGTACGCCGACCGGCGGGTCGCCTGGACCGGGACGTTGCCGGATCGGTCCGACATCGAGCTGCGGGTCGAGGGTGCCGCCTTTCGCGGCCGGCCGGTCGACTTCATGCTGATCGGGCCGTGGACGGTGCCGGCGCGCATGGAGTCGGAGACCGTGACCCGGTCGGACCGGGTGAGCCAGCTCGCGGTCGTGGCGGTGGTCGTCGTGGTCTTCATCGGCGCCTTCGTGCTCGCGCTGCGCAACGTGCAGGAGGGTGTCGGCGACCGGCGGGGCGCCTGGCGCCTGTCGCTCTTCATTGCCGGCATCTCGCAGCTCCAGTGGGCGCTGCTGGCCAGCCACCAGGCGAGTGCGGCGGACGAGGTCAACAACTTCTTCGCCGGCGCAGCGGGGTCGTTGCTGATCGCGGCGCTGTTTGCCGCCTTCTACCTGGCGCTCGAGCCCTACGTGCGCAAGACCTGGCCGGGCCAGATCGTCGGCTGGAGCCGCCTCATCGCCGGGCGCTTCACCGATCCCCTGATCGGCCGCGACATCCTGGTCGGCGCCGTCTTCTTCTGTGGCCTGGAGCTGGTCACCACCGGCCGGATCCTGGCGTTCGAGGCCGCCGGCGCCCCGCTGCACAACCTCGATGCGAGCGCCTGGGCTGTCCTGCTGGGACCGGCCCGACTCCTCGGCGAGTTCCTCGGCCGCATCCAGATCTCCGCCTTCAACGCCATGTTCTTCATGCTGTCGCTGCTGATCCTGCGCCTGCTGCTCAGGAACCAGCGGGTCGCCATCGTCGCGTTCGCGATCATCCTCTTCGTGGCGGTCTTCCTCACCGCCAGCCCTGAGATCCGCACGGTCGCCGCCCTCGAGGGCCTCGTCGCCGCCCTCCTGTTCTCGTTCGTGCTCTTCCGCTACGGGCTGCTCGCCTTCTTCGTCGGCTTCTTCTTCAATCACCTCCTCGGCGACTATCCGGTGACGTTCGACGGATCGCTCTGGTACCAGGGCACGTCGATGGTGGCGCCGGCGCTGATCCTCGCGGCGACGCTGTACGGCATGCGCCTGGTGACGCGCGGCGCCCGCCACGTGCCGGCCGCCGGTCGGTGACTCCCGGCCGGCCGTCCGGCACCGCCGTGGCACGCGCGCCGGCCGATCGCTAGTAGCAGAGGCGGATGTTGCACCCGAGGTAGGGCGGCACCTCGTCTTCCGTGCGCACGCCGGAGCGGATCTCCTCGGTCATCACCATCGAGCAGAAGTACATGTTGTGGCCGACGTAGACGTCCGTGAACATGATCGCGCACTTGACGACCTTGCCGTTGATGTAGTCGATCTCCGTGCGACGCTTGTTCTTGAGATCGGCCCACATGGACGGGTAATGATCGCCGCCGCCGTCGAGATACTCCATGCAGACCTCGAGGGCGTCCTCGCCGTAGTGGTAGCCCATGTGCGCGGCGACGGTCAGCGACTCGCGCAGGAGCTGGCGCGCCAGGTAGCGCGTGTGGCGCATGCGCATCGCCTCCGCCATGGTGAGACCGGTGGTGGCGCAGAGCGCGTTCAGGGCGGCATTGAGGATCGTCTTGTAGAAGACCTGGCGCTTGATCTCCTGGTGGCCGACCGCGCGGGTCTCGAGCCCGATCTCCGTCATCAATCCGGCGAGGTCGTTCCAGTCGTCCAGGTCCTGCTCGTAGTAGGGGCCGATGAAGTTGGGGGGGTGGAACCAGCTCATCGAGACGTCGCCCGACGCCTCGTTGCGCACACCGGCGAAGTTGACCGTGACGCGACCGACCATGCCCGGCTCGACGTGCTTGGCCAGGAAGTGCTCGGTGCCGATGCCGTTCTGGAAGCTGATGACCCGCATCCCGGGGTGGTGGATGGCGGCGACCTGGGGAGCGACGGTCGGCAGGTGCGTCGTCTTGGTGGCGATGAACAGGGTCTCGATGTCGTGCTTGGCGAGCTCGGCGATGTCGGTGAAGAGGTACTTCGGGTTGACGTCGATCCTGGTCACCTTGGAGACCTGGATGCCGTGGTTCTTGATCTGCTCGATCCGCGACGGCACATCGACCAGGGCGATCTTCTCGTGACCAGCGCGGATGAAGTAGCCGGCGAGCACGGAGCCGACGGTGCCGGCACCGACCACGGCGATCGGGATCCCTGACGTGGTCATCCGAGTCTCCTCTGCGTGCGCGGGCCCTCCGGCGCGCGGGAGTCCAGGCTCCAGCGGCGCCTTGGTCCGTCGTTGGCTCAGCGCATCGGGCGCGCTCCGCGGCGGCCCCCCGGGGGCGATCCCCGACCGGGCTGCGGTGCGGGTGCACGTCCCCGCCGCACCCCGCCGTCCGGGCTCCGGCCGTTCCCCGAGAACGGGCTTGTATCGAACGAACGTTCGATATAATACTCCCTCCAGGCGCCCAGAGGGAGCGCCGAGGGAGCACTGCGGGCGAGAGGAAAGCTACAATTCTCATTGTAGGTTTCCGCCCTGCCTCCAGGGCTCGATGCTGACGGCCCCCCACGGGCGTGCCGCGGACCGGCCGGCCGGCCGGCCTTGCCGCCGGCGGTGCCGCCAGCGTCCCCGCCGGCACCGCCGCAGCGGGGGTTGTGGATCGCCATCATGATCAGGATCGACGAGGAATACTGCAAGGGTTGCAAGATCTGCACCGAGTTCTGCCCGACCGGCATCCTCCGGGTCTCGCAGACGCTCAATCGTCAGGGCTATTACCCACCCTACGTCGAACGGGTCCAGGAGCGCGACTGCAACGGCTGCCGCCTGTGCGAGCTCCTGTGTCCGGAGTTCGCCATCTTCGTGGTCAACGAGTGAGCCGCCGGGCGTCTCGCAGGGAGCCCCGATGAGCACCACCGCCGCACAGCCGACCGGGTCGCGCCCCGACGCCGCCGCGCTCTACCTGGCAAGCCTCGCCGGGTCCCGCCAGTTCATCCAGGGCGACGAGGCGGCGGCGATGGGGGCACTCTTCGCCGGCTGCACCTTCTTCGGCGGCTACCCGATCACGCCCGCCTCGGAGATCGCCGAGGTGATCGCGCGCGTCATCCCCCTGGTCGGCGGCTACTACGTGCAGTTCGAGGACGAGCTGGCGTCGATCGCCGCGGTGATCGGCGCGGTCTGGGCCGGCGCGCGCGCCATGACTGCCACCAGCGGCCCGGGATTCTCCCTCATGCAGGAGAACCTGGGCTATGCCTGCATGACCGAGACGCCGTGCGTGGTGGTTGACGTGCAGCGCTCCGGGCCGTCGACCGGGCAGGCGACGCTGCCGGCCCAGGGCGATGTCATGCAGGCGCGCTGGGGGACGCACGGCGATCATGAGATGATCGCGCTGGCGCCGTCGAGCGTGCAGGAGTGCTTCGACCTCATGGTGCGGTGCTTCAACCTCGCGGAGGAGTACCGCAACCCGGTCATCTTCCTCATGGACGGCGAGATCGGGCACATGCGCGAGCCGGTGATCTTCCCCGATCCGCGCGACGTGCGGCGCCATCCACGCCGCAAGGCGGCTCCCGGCCAGGACGCCTTCGGCGGCGAGCTGGTGCCGCCGATGCACGAGTTCGGCGACGGCCACTTCGTGCACGTCACCGGATCGACGCACCTGGAGAACGGCCTGCGCGATGTCCAGACCATGGAGGTGCACGATCGCCTGGTGCGGCGGCTGGTCGCCAAGATCGAGACGGCGCGCGATCGCATCGCCATGGTCGAGGTCGATCGCCAGCAGGAGGCGCGCGTCGCGGTGCTCGCCTACGGGGCCGCGGCGCGACCGGCGCGCGGGGCGGTGCTGCGCGCGCGCGAGGCCGGACACGCCGTCACCTTCTGCCGGCTCCAGACGCTGTGGCCGTTCCCGATCCGCCAGGTGCAGGAGGCGCTGGACGGGGCGCGCCGGGTGATCGTACCGGAGATGAACCTGGGTCAGGTCGCTCGCGAGCTCGAGCGCTTCGTCGACGCCGAGATCGTGCCGGTCTCCAAGATCGGCGGCGTGCCACACTCGACGCGCGAGATCGCGGCGACCATCGAGGAGGCGCTCCGGTGAGCCCGCCGTCGACACCGCACCCGGCCCCCGACGCCTCCCACCGCGCGCTGGGCGACCTCGCCGACCCGGAGTACCTCGACGCGCTCGGCGCGGCGCTCGGCGAGCTCGGTGAGGGCGGCGGTCCCGCTGCCCCCTCGCCCACGGTGCCGCCCGGTGTGGCCGCCTACGGGACCGACGACCCGCTCTCCGGACTCCTGGCCGACGACCTGCCGCTCGAGCCCCGCGCCGATCACCACCGGCTCACGCGCTATCTCCGGCGGGAGATCCTGCCGACCACCTTCTGCGTCGGCTGTGGCGGTGGCATCGTCCTGAACGCCTTCACGCACGCGGTCGACGAGCTCGGGCTCGATCCGCGCGGGATCGTCTGCGTGACCGGCATCGGCTGCTCCTCCTGGATCCCGAGCCCCTACTTCCTGTGTGACACGCTGCACACCACGCACGGTCGCGCCGTTGCCTTCGCCTGCGGCGTCAAGGTGATGCGCCCCGACATGAAGGTGATCGTCATCGCCGGCGACGGCGACCTGGCCGGCATCGGCGGCAATCACCTGATCCACGCGGCGCGGCGCAACATCGACCTGACCGTCTTCCTGGTCAACAACTTCATCTACGGCATGACCGGTGGCCAGGTCTCGCCGACCACACCGTTCGGGGTGCGGACGACGACCACGCCCTACCGTAACGTCGAGCACCCGTTCCGGATCGCCGACCTGGTCGCCGCCGCCGGCGGCACCTACGTGGCGCGCTGGACCACCTACCACGCCTTCCAGCTCATGGAGGCGATGCAGCACGCCATCCAGAAACCCGGCTTCAGCTTCATCGAGATCATGAGCCAGTGCCCGATCAGCTACGGCAAGATGGCCGGCATGGCCGACGCCGTGACGATCCTCGAGTACCTCCGGGACGCGTCGATCCCGGTCGAGGAGGCACGGAGCATGAGCGAGGAGCAGCTCGCCGAGCGCATGGTGGTCGGCAAGCTGGTCGAGCGCCAGCGTCCGGAGCTCACCGCGTGTCTCGCCGAGCTGAATCGCGAGCGCGAGGCGGCGATCCTCGCCGAGCTCGGCGGCGATGGAGACGGCGGGAACAGCGCGAACGGCGGGAACGGCGAGAACGGCGAGAACGGCGGGAACGGCGAGAACGGCGAGAACGGCGGAAACGGCGGGAACGGCGAGAACGGCGGGGAACGCGGTGACGGTGACGCCGCCGGGGAGGCGCCATGAACCTGCGCTTCGCCGGCTTCGGCGGACAGGGTGTCGTCCTCTGCGGACTGGTGTTCGGCCGCGCGGCGATGCTGGACGGCAAGAACGCCCTGCAGACCCAGGCCTACGGCAGCGCCTCGCGCGGCGGCCTGACCAAGGCCGACGTCTGCATCCAGCCGGGCGAGATCCACGACCTGGTCTGCGATGGGCTCGACGTGCTGGTGGCGCTGTCGCGCGAGGCCTACGAGCGTTATCACGGGGCGATCGCCGCCGCCGGTACGCTGTTCTACGAGAGCGACCTGGTCGAGGTGGATCCGGCGCCCGGGACCCGGCGCTTCGGCGTCCCGGCGACCGACATCGCCTTCAAGCAGTTCGGCCGCAAGATCATCGCCAACATGGTGATGATGGGGTTCGTGAACGCCATCGCCGAGGTGGTCTCGGACGCCTCCCTGGACCGGGTGATCCGCGACAGCGTCCCGCGCGGCACCGAGGAGAAGAACCTGGCGGCGCTGGAGGAGGGACGGCGGCTCGGCGCGGCGGCACTCGCGGCGCAGGGCTGACCCGGAGGTGCGATGCACAAGGAGATCCGGATCTGCGGCTACGGTGGACAGGGCATCGTGCTGTCGGGGGTGATCCTCGGCGAGGCGGCGGTGATGGCCGGCCACGAGGCGGTGCAGACCCAGTCCTACGGACCCGAGTCGCGCGGCGGCGCGGCGCGCTCCGAGGTGGTGATCGCCTCGGAGCCGATCGACTACCCGCGGGTGACCGCGGCTGACGTCACCGTCGCCCTGTCGCAGCCGGCCTACGACCGCTATGTCGCCGGCCATGAGGGCGGGCTCGTCGTCGTCGATCGCGACCTGGTCCAGGCGAACGGCGTCCAGGCCCTGCACTTCACCAAGACCGCCGAGCGAGTCGGGCACAAGATCGTCACCAACATCGTCATGCTGGGCTACCTGGGCAGCATCCTCGGGCTGATTCCCGACGACGTCTTCGAGGCGGCCGTGATCCGGAACGTGCCGCCGGGCACCGAGTCGATGAACCGGGCGGCGATCCAGGCCGGTCGCGAGCTCTTCCAGCTCGAGATCGAGGGACGCGTGTCGTAGATCGCGTCGCACGTCACGATGCGGCGCCCGGGCACCACGCCCACGCCGGCAGGAGCGATCATGCTCGAGGCAACGGCCAGCTCGAGACCCTGGTTCGACTACGAGACGTTCATGCAGCTCACGGGGGGGCGCGAGCTGTTCGCGCAGGGCGACATCGCCTGTGCCTACGGCGCCATCCTCGGCGGCTGCGACTTCTTCGCCGGCTACCCGATCACGCCGGCGACCGAGGTCGCCGAGGCGATGTCGCGCCTGCTGCCGAAGCTCGGTGCCATCGCCGTGCAGATGGAGGACGAGATCGCCTCGATCTCGGCGGTGCTCGGCGCCGCCTGGAGCGGGCGGCGCGCGATGACGGCGACCAGCGGCCCCGGCTTCTCGCTCATGCAGGAGGGCCTCGGCTACGGCTGCATGACCGAGACGCCGTGCGTCATCGTCAACGTGCAGCGCTCCGGGCCGTCGACCGGCCAGCCGACCGAGCCGGCGCAGGGCGACATGCTGCAGGCGCGCTGGGGGACCCACGGTGATCACGCGGTGATCGCGCTGGCGCCGGCGACCGTGCAGGAGTGCGTCGACCTGACGCGGCTCGCCTTCGACCTGGCCGACTCCTACCGGAACCCGGTGCTGGTGATGACCGACGGCGAGGTCGGGCACATGCGCGAGCGGATCGTGCTGCCGGAGGGGGGCGCGCTCGCCATCCGGCCGC
>JASFRE010000207.1:0-7586 GCA_050115055.1 Candidatus Eiseniibacteriota bacterium
GTGGTGATGGGGACAGCCGGGGTTCGGGCAGAAGGGGGGCGTGGCGGCCCCGGATGTCTTGCTCATGCCCCCCGCTCAGAGCAAGCACCGTGCTAGACACAGAAGTCGGGGCACGATCAGGGGTGCCACCCGGTGCGGATACGGACTGCCAGTGCGACGTAGTCGAAGGCGATATCGCTAGGGACGGTGTACCGACTCTCTACCACCAGCTGTGCGCGCTCGCCGCGCGCCAGCGATGCACCCACGAAGGCATGCCACTTGAGTACGGTTGCGGTCTGCAGCTCGACACCGCCGAACTGCCGCAGGCTGGACCAGGTGCCCTGCAGGTGCAGGCCCGGGCCCGTTGCGATGTACGGCGCGAAGTCGTTGCCCTCGAAGCCCGGCACGTGCCAGCGCAGGGTCGGCAGGACGGAGCCGACCAGGTTGGTGACGTTCTCGCGCGTGGCAAAGACCGCTTCGAGCCGCATCGGGAAGTCGATCGACTGGATGGAGCGCGACGCTTCGAACAGGAGCGGTGCCCAGCCGCCCGTGGCTGCCCAGTCGAAATAGCCGCGCGTGGCTGCGATGCCAGCGGTGATCTCACCGGCGGGACTGGCGGCCGGTGAGGTGCGAGCGGCGCCGATGAACAGAAGAACGGTCGCTGCGACCAAGCAGCGGTAGCGGCAGCGGATGGCGGCTGGATCGATGGCACCGCGGGCGGGACGTTGCTTCGGGACGTGGCGCGTCATGGCTCTACCCGCAGATCGCTGTTGGACTCGAGCGAGCCGGCGCGAAAGTAGGCACGGTAGTCGCCCGCACTCACCCCGGCGAGGTCCCAGCTGAATTCGTACGGAATGTCGGCCTGGAGATTGCGGTCGACGACGATCTCGCGGACGAGGCGTCCGCGATCGTCGAAGACCGCGAGGTTGATCCGTTGCTCGACGGTGGGCAGGAACCGAAAGACCATGCGGCGATCGCCGTCGGCCAGACGTGCTGGGTTGGGACAGGCCTCGATGCGAATGCCGGCCGGTGGCGGCACCGATTCGGTAGGTGGGGCGGGTGTCCCCCCGACGTTGCACTCTGGCCATGCATTGGCGCGATCGAATTCGAAAAAGTCGAGCGGATCGACGAGGGTGATGTCGCGGTCACAGGCGACCATTGGGTGACAGAATGCGATCAACGTCGCGATCATGACCAGGCGAAGGATCCGGTTCGCTCTGGTTGAAGTGGCTCCGGGGAGCTGCGGTGAGGCTGGAGGATGGGGTTGGTTCGGCGGTCGGATGAAGTCCGCGTCGAGGACGCGTGGGACACGCATGGTTGCCTCGAGACGGGGGAGGGCTGCCGGCCAAAAAAAGTTCCCCGCGATGTATCGTTGCCTGCGCTGGGTAGCACCCCTAACCACGGTGTCTTGCGACTGGGCTTAAAAACGGGCGTCAGATGCGCAGATCACGAGTACAGCAGGGAACTCCGCTTCGCTACGGGGAAAACGCTATCAGGGCGCTCTTCGCAGTGTCAAGGTCCTTTTCGCCATCGGACGGCGCGGGCGGGGCCGGAGGCCCCGTAGTAACGCCGCGACACGATTGTGGTTAGAATGAGGGCCAAGGGCGAGGAGGGGCCGCGCGACTGCGCGCCACGCGTCGGAGAGAGGCGGACGAGCATGACTCTCGAACTATTCCCAGAGTCGCGACCTGGAGAGCGCGGGCGACGCGCACCGCTGGCGGACCGGATGCGACCGCGGCACCTGGACGAGGTCGTGGGTCAATCGCACCTGATCGGTGGCGAACGCCCGCTGCGCCGCCGCATCGAGTCGGGAGAGCTCGGATCGATGATCCTCTGGGGGCCTCCCGGCAGCGGCAAGACGACCATTGCCCGTCTGATCGCGTCGCGTGCCGGATTGCACTTCGTGGCCTACTCCGCGGTCACATCGGGGGTGCGCGACATCCGCAACGTGATCGCCGGCGCCGACGCGAGGTGGCGCCGTGACACGCGTCCGACGGTGCTCTTCATCGACGAGATTCACCGCTTCAACCGTGCGCAGCAGGATGCCTTCCTTCCGCATGTCGAGTCGGGATTGCTCGTGCTCATCGGGGCGACGACCGAGAACCCCTCCTTCGAGGTCAATGCGGCGCTGTTATCGCGTGTCCAGGTCTACGTGCTCCATCCGCTCGAGGCCGAGGACGTGGCATGCATCGTGCGGCGCGCCCTGGCAGACAGCGAGCGTGGCCTCGGCCGGGTCGACGTCGCCGTGGAACCGGCGGCCGTCGAGGCGCTGACCGCGCTGGCGGGTGGCGACGCGCGCGTGGCGCTCAACGTGCTCGAGGGAACGGTCGGCGCGGCACTCCAGAGCGGGGCGGTGGTGACGCGATCGCTGGTCGAGGAGGTCGCTGGCCGGCCGGCGATCCGACACGATCGACGGGGGGATTCGCACTACGACCTGATCTCGGCGCTCATCAAGAGCGTGCGTGGCTCCGATGCCGATGGCGCGATGTACTGGCTGGCGCGGCTCGTCGAGGGAGGCGAGGACCCGCTGTTCATCGCCCGGCGGCTGGTGATCCTGGCGGCGGAGGACGTCGGCAATGCCGAGCCACGAGGGCTGCTGGTGGCGGAGGCGGCCTACCAGGCGACGCACGCCATCGGGATGCCGGAGGCAGGTCTGATTCTAGCGCAGGCGACGACCTTCCTGGCCACGGCGCCGAAGTCGAACGCCGCCCTCGAGGCGCTGGTCGAGGCACGACGCGACGCGCGGCGGACGGGTACCGCCCCGGTACCGCTGGACCTGCGGAACGCGCCGACTCGTCTCTTGCAGGAGCTCGGTCACGGGCGCGACTACCGCTACGCTCATGACGAGGACGATCGTGGACAGCAGTACCTGCCTCCCGAGCTGCGCGGGCGCCGCTACTATCGACCGCGGCCCTCGGGTTACGAGCGCGAGCTGGCGGTGCGGATCCGCGAGCGCGACCGCGAGCGGGCGGGCGCGCAGCGGCCGACACGACGCGGCGATGCACGGTCCGGGCAGGATGGCGGGCCGCCGCGCGAGGATGGGTCGGGGCGGCGCCGCGGCAAGCGCGGCGCCGAGTTGAATGAGCCGGGCGCCGGGCCGGGTCGGCGGGACGCCGAACGGGAATCGCCACCGCCCCGTTGACGAGCCAGTCGGCACGTGCACCGGGCCCCGGCCGCGGCCTGCTAGTAGTGGGAGCGCTCGAAGAGTGCGTCGGGAAGCTCCACGTTGTACTCGATGCTGTCGAGATGGTCCTCGCCGACGATCCTCGCAGCCTCGGTGACGGCGCTGCGGAATGGGAGGAAGACGCCACCGACCTCCCGATAGTCCGTGAACAGCTCTTCGACCAGGATCGGTGCGCGGTCGCCGCTGCGCTGATAGACGCGCTTGACGATGTGATTCGACTCGGGGTGGAAGTAGAGCCGTACCCAGTAGCCCTCGGGCGAGTCGATCTGAAGCCCGGGAGCGGTGATGCCGGCCAGCACCTCGGGCTCGACGAGACGGATCCGGGTACCGGGCTCGCCGTAGCGCTGGAGCACACGCAGCTCGTCGCTCCACAGCCGGAAGCGCAGTTGGCGCTCGCGGCGCTCGCTGGCCGCTCTCTCGCGGGTCAGCTGCCGGCGCCAGACCTGGTCGCCGTTGATGACCTGGACGAGGCTGATCTCCTGCGCCGTATCGCCGGCGCTCGGCACCTCCATGCCCCAGTCCTCGCGGAAGTGGTCGGGGAAGCGCACCCGGACGGTGCGCTGGCTCTTGACGGTCATGTCCTCGCGCAGCTTGCGCAGCAGCGTGTAGTCGGCCCGGTAGCTCTCGATCCGGTCGAGCATCTCGAAGCCGCCGCGGGCATCGAGAGCGGCGAGCAGGAGCTCCTCGGCCGCCGCGATGTCGGCCGAGCTGGCGGCCATGTCCTCGAACAGCGGCGAGGAGTCGTCATCGTCTGCCGGTGGGAACTGGCCGACGACGACGTCCAGATTGCCGGCGCGCGTGACGACGAGACCGCTCGCCTCGAGCCCGGGCGCCAGCGCATCGGCACGCCCGACGATCACCCAGCAGAGACGGCCCGGCGCCACGATGCGGCGCACGTAGGCGCGCCACGCCTCGAGATCGATCGGCGACAGGAGTCCGGGGTCGACCAGCGAGCGCCCCGCGATCAGGAATGGGAGTCGCCAGGCGGTCGCCTGGGCGACATCCTCGTCGGCCAGGCGCTGATCGTTGCGGGATGCTTCCAGCAGCCCCTCGAGATAGGCATCGGACATGGCGACGAGGGAGTCGCCATCGATCGTCGCCCGCAGCATCTCGAGGGTGGCGACGGCGCTCGAGTGATCGACGACGGCGGTCACCGTGAGCAGCGCGCCCCGCGCGCTGGGCCGCAGCTGACCGAAGAACTCGTGCGCCTGCCGGTCGGCAGCAGTGATGCGGCGCACGCCCTCGAGAGCCTGACCGCTCGACATGAGCAGATGCAGGAGTTGCAGGTCCGGATAGCGGTCGGACTCGCGGCCGGGACCCGTGAAGCCACCGAGCACCACCGCCTGCTCGGCATTGGGATCGTCGATCAGGAAAATGCCGGGGTACGGCGGTTGCTCCGGCGAACGCGCCCAGGGGGCCGAGTCCATGTCGCCGGCCGGCCAGTCGCCGAAGTGCTGCCGGACCGCATCGAGCCCGGCGGCCCGCGACGTGGCGCCGGCGATCGAGACGATGAATGCCGACGGGACGCAGTAGCGCGCATGGAACTCGGCGACCTGTTCGCTGCCGAGCCCGTACACCGAGGCGAACGTCGCCGACTGCCCGAGGGGGCGGCGCATGCCGCAGCTGGCGGCGGTGAAGGCCTCCTGTGCCACGAGCTTGGGGTTGTCGCGGTTGCGGAGGATGCCTCCCAGGGCCGTGCGCTTGAGGGTGGAAGCCGCCGCGAAGGGCTCGTCGGCGGCTGGCACGAGTGCGCGCAGGACCGCCATGCCGGCGTCGAGGTGCTCTGGCAGGATGGCGAGTCCGAACCGGATGTGATCCGCCGACACGCGGACGTCGAGAGCCTCCGCCATGTAGGGGCGGCCCACGGTGCCCGCACGGATGGCCTCGAGCACGCGTCGGGCATCGCAGCGCGCCGCCAGGTCGGCCAGTCCCTCGCGGCTCCGGGGGTTGTGGGCGCGACCCGCCGTCCACCAGAGCGAGAGCTGCGTGAGCGGCGTCGCGGGATCGTGCACGGTGACGAGACGGAGTCCGTTGTCGAGCAGGTCGACCTGCGGCTCGGGCACGGCAGCAGCGGCCCCGCTTCCCGGACCGACGAGCGCCGCGAGACACGCGAGCCCGCTGACGACGACGGCGAGTGCCGGCATCCGGACAGGTGCCGCGAGCCGGCGGAGCAGGCCGGTGGATTCGGTACCGGGCGAGCAGCCCGGCGGGGGCGGGACGGTGTCGGTCGAGATCATCTTGGACACTCCGTGACGGCGGTCGCGTTCAGTCGCGGCGCGGGCGATCATGCCGGTCCGTGGCGGACGGGCGGGGTCGGTCGGCAAGCAGTGTCGAGCGAGCACGTGACGCATTCTGGGCGGGACCTACAGCTCCGACCGCATCTGCACGGTCGCCGCGCGGGTCGGCTGGAGCAGCTCGGCGACGCGCGCGAGATCGTGCCAGGTGACGGCCTGCAGGAGCTCGCGCTCCCGTCCGTAGCGCGTGTCATCGCCGCGCAGCAGGTGAGCACGGCCGAGCTCTGCGGCACGTGCCGAGGTGGTCCGTCGCTGCTCGAACAGGGCCAGAAGCTCGCGGTCGCGCAGGTCCTCGAGCACTGCCGCGTTGTCGGACGGACCACCGGCCTGGCCCGAGGTCATGGCGTTGTCGGAGGTGGCCGTGTCGCCGTCCGCCCCCGTGGCGCCCGGCGTCGCGCGGGCCTCGAGTGCGCTCGACATCGACGCCACGTTGTCCAGGATCCGCGCCTCCACCTGGTCGGCGACGTCCGGATCGGTGAGGGCGCCATGCAGGACGAGAAGGCCCTGTTGCTGATCGAGCAGCAGGTGGGTCTCGACGTCGATCACCTGCGGCCGGCCGGCCGCATCGACGAGGCCGGTGGTCCAGAGGGCGCGCCCGGGGCCGTCCATGAAGCGTGCCAGGAGCCGCAGGGCGGCGTCCGTGACCTCGTCGTCGGCGCTGCCCGGCACCGGGTAGCCGATCGACACGGTGGGGAACCCGAGACCCAGGTCGAGCACGTCGCGCGGATCGGTGGCGGGGACGATCGGCGGCACTGGGCGGCGAGGTGGTGCCTCGGCGGCGCCAGCGGCGGCGCCGGCGACATCGCCGAAGATCTCGTCGACCATCCGGCGCACCCGATCGGGATCGACCGCGCCGGCGATGATCAAGCAGGCGCGCTCCGGTCGGTAGCTCTCCTCGTAGAAGCCGCGGCAGCGCTCCACGAGGTCGACGCCGCTGGCCTGTGGCACCCGCAGCAGCGGGTGCGCGTAGGGATGGTCGCGACCGAAGGCGAGAGCGCGCAGGCGATCGTTGACGAACGCCTGTGGTCGATCGCGTACCAGGCGCGAGATGGCGTAGGCGATCGACTCGGCGCTCGCCTGGACGACGTCGGGCGGCAGCGTCAGGTGCTGCATGCGATCCGCCTCGATCTCGAGAACACGCCGCACGGCGGTTGCCGGCACGTCCGTGTAGAACAGCGTGACATCCGGCCAGGTGGCGGAGCCATACGTCCCGCCCAGCTCGGTGATCGTGCCGTTGTAGTCCGGGACCTCGGTGGTTCCGGTGAACATGAGGAGCTCGAGCAGGTGCGCGATACCGGCCGTGTCGGCGGTCTCGTCACGCGTACCGACCCGGTACCAGACCTGGACCGAGATCAGGTCGTGTCCCGGCTCCGGCAAGACCAGGAGCTCGAGCCCGCTGTCGAGACGTTCGAGCGTGTCGGCCGGTGCTGTCCCGTTGGCGGGCTGCGCGGACACCGGTCGTGGCGTCGCCGGGCCGGCGGGGCCCAGATCGACGGTGCTCGAGAGGAGCAGGATCAGGGCGCCGGCGAGCAGCCAGGCGCCCATCGCCCGGTGGGTGGAGGAGGGATCAGGCAGGTCCATCATGGGTCGCATCGACCTCGCAGTGTGCGTGAGGAGCCCGGCATGTGAGACGACGAACGGATGATGCTAGCACCCCGCTCCACCACCGGGCAAGCGGGCCATGCCCCATGTGTCGCGGGTCGCCAGGGGTCTCCGGGCATGGCGGCGAGTCGTGGCGATGGCCAGATCGGCCGGCGCCAGCACCCATGGTTGGTTGCCAGCCGGTCGCCCGGGACCGCTATACTGGCCCCGCGCCGGGGATCGCTCGCTGCCGGGCCTACCCCCTCCGGCGCCAAGCGGAGGACGTGCGTGCTCTGGACCGTACCAGGACTCTTGCTCCTGCTGACCGCCCTCGAGACCGGCGCGTCCTGGGAACTGCCCGGCGTCGACGTGCGGATCACGCCCCTTCCAGGCGGCACGATGGAGGTCGTCGAGACTCTCCACACCAACTTCGGGCCGCACCCACGGCGCGGCATCGATCGCCAGCTGCCGACCGTCGTCGTGCATCCGCGCGTCGGCCCCCTGCCCCTCGAGGTCCACGTCCACTCGGTCACCCGCGGCGGCGTCGA
>JASFRE010000208.1:0-7577 GCA_050115055.1 Candidatus Eiseniibacteriota bacterium
ATGCTCGCGACCCTGGCCGACCAGCCGTTCTCGGCTGCGGACTGGATCTTCGAGCGCAAGCTCGACGGGGTCCGGTGCCTGGCGTTCCGCAGCGGGTCGACGGTGCGCCTCGTGTCACGCAACGGTCATCGCATGAACGTCGGCACCGGCTTCGACCAGGAGACTCTCGAGGCGCTGCGGCGGCGCGCCCGGTCGCTGCGCCGCGCACGGCGACGTCTCCGGAGCCTGCGCGAGGACGTGCGGCTGCACGGTTGACACACCCTGGCACGGCACGCACCCTGGCGGGTGGCATGGGAGCGTGCTCCGGGGACGGTCGCAAGGCGGTGCCAAGGCGCGGCGCTCACGCCACCAGCGCCGCGAGCTCCTCGACCACCACGCCGCGCACCAGGTCGACCTTGTAGCCGTTGTGGTCGAGCGGCTCGGCATCGCGCACCGCGGCAGCCGCCGCCTGCTCGATGACGGCCGGTTCGAGTCGCCGGCCGGTGATCGTCGCCTCGATGGCGGTCGACCGCCAGGGGACCGCGGCCACGCCGCTCAGCACGGCGCGCACCGACCGGACGCGCGCGCCGGCCCCGGCCCCGTCCAGCGTCACCGCCAGCGCCAGGCCGGCGAGGGCGAAGTCCCAGGCCTGCCGCGCGCGGACCTTCCGGTACGACGAGCGCAGGCCGGCAGCGGGGACCGGCAGCTCGACGTCGACGACGAGCTCGCCCGGCTCGAGGATGGTCTCGCGCGTCGGATCGTCGGCCGGGGGCACGAAGAGCTCCTCGACCGGTAGCGTCCGTTCACCGGCGGGGCCGCGCACGCGGAGCGTCGCTCCGAGCGCCACGAGCGCCGGGGCGGTGTCCGACGGATGGACGACGACGCACAGGGCGCCGCCGAAGAGACAGTGCTCATCATTGCGCCCGTCGTAGGCGAAGCAGCGATCGCCGCCCTTGCGAATGCAGTGGAAGTCGCCCCGGTAGTAGCCGCAACGCGGCTTCTGGCACAGGTTGCCGCCGAGGGTGCCCTGGTGGCGGAGCTGCGGACTCGCCACCGCGCTTGCCGCCTGGGCGAGCACGCGGTAGCGAGCCGTGACCTCCGGGTGCTCGGCGATCGCGGCGATGGTGGTCAGGGCGCCGATGCGCAGGCCACCATCGGGGCGTCGAGTGATGCCCCGCAGCGGCGCGAGATCGCGCAGGCTCACCAGCGTCGTCGCGTCGAGGATCCCGTCACGGAGACAGCCCAGGAGATCGGTGCCGCCGGCGTGGGCGCGGGCGCCCGCCGCCTGGAGATGGCTCACGGCCTCCTCGACCGATCGCGGACGCACGTAGCGGAAGCCGGGCATCATGCGCTCACCCCTCCTTCCCCGGGCCGTCCCCGGCGCGGTCGCCGAGCAGCGCCAGGAGCCGCGCCGGACTGGCCGGGGACATGGTGACCCGCACCCCGACCGCGTCGTGGATGGCGTTCGCCACGGCGGCCGCGGTCGGGATGGTGACCGGCTCGCCGAGTCCCTTGGCACCCGCCGTGTTCGCCCCGGCATCGGGTCGATCGATCGGCACCGAGTCGATGGTGGTCGGCACGTCGAGCGCCGTCGGCAACCGGTAGGCGTGCCAGTTCGCGTTCACCATCTTGCCGGTCGTCGGATCGAGGACGCGCTCCTCGGTCAGCGCCAGTCCGATGCCCATGGTGATGCCGCCGATCACCTGGCTGTCGAAGGTCAGGCGATTCATGACACGTCCGCTCTCATGGGCGCCGAGGAAGCGCACGACGCGGACCTCGCCGGTACGGGTATCGACCTCGACCTCGCAGAACTGCGCGGCGAAGGGGCGGGTGACCGCATGCTCCGGGTTGGGGCCGCGGTAGCCGGTGCCGATCAGCACCTGGCGGCGTTGCAGGAGCTCGATGTCGGTGAATGCGAGCGTGCGCTCCGCATCGCCGTCGACGACGACCCGCCCCGAGCGCAGATCGAGCGCCTCGCGCGGCACGTCGAGCTGCTCGGCCGCCAGCTCGAGGAGCTGGTGCTTGAGGTCGAGGCACGCGTCGCGCACCGCCGGCGCCTCGGTCGGCACCGTCTTGCTGCCGCCGCTCGGGGTGGCGTACTGCGTCGTGCCCGTGTCGGCATGCTCGATGCGGATGC
Source organism: Candidatus Eiseniibacteriota bacterium (assembly GCA_050115055.1). Lineage (GTDB taxonomy): Bacteria > Eisenbacteria > RBG-16-71-46 > CAVPCR01 > CBDCWB01 > JASFRE01. The sequence goes on from JASFRE010000208.1 coordinate 2,117, forward strand.
GACCGGGCGCGATCCCGAGCTCCTCGGCCACCACCATGGCCATGACCGTCTTGGTGCCGGTGCCGATGTCGCTGGCCCCCATGTTGAGGCTGGCGCTGCCGTCCGCGAAGAGCTTGACGAGGATGGAGGACGGTGGCCCGCCGGCCCCTGCGAACCACTGGCAGGCGGCCATGCCGACCCCGCGCCGGAGGTGCTCCGGACCGGTGCGCCGGTCCACCCGCGGCCAGTCGAAGGCGCGTGCGCCCTCCTCGAGGCAGGCACGCAGCCCGGTCGTGGTGTACGGCCGGCCGGCCTCGTCGGCCTGGCTGTGATCCGGGATGTTGCGCAGCCGGAGCTCGACCGGATCGAGGTCGATCTCCCGTGCGAGCTCGTCGAGCAGCTGCTCGAGCGCCCAGGAACACTGCGGATGCCCGGGGGCACGGAAGGGCCGCGCCGGCCCGGCGTTCACGTAGACGTCGCGCGTCTCGGTGCGGACGTTCGGGCAGGTGTAGAGATCGCGGACCTGCCAGTCGAGGAGCGAGGCGCCGCCGGCCGGATAGGCGCCGCTCGCCCCGAGCCCGCTGAACTCGAGGGCGGTGAGCGTCCCGTCGCGCTTGACGCCCGCCTTGACCCGCATGTGCGCCGGTGGCCGGTTACCGACGCAGAGGAAGGTCTCCTCGCGACTCAGGAAGAGCTTGACCGGCCGGCCGGCCATCCTGGCGAGCAGCGCGGCGATGAGTGTGTACTTGCCGGCCACCAGCTTGGAGCCGAAGCCGCCGCCGACGTAGTGACCGATGACCCGCACGTCGGCGAGCGACAGCCCGAGCATCCAGGCGACGAATCGCTGCACCCGGTAGACGCCCTGCGTCGACTCCCAGAGGGTCAGACGGTCACCGTCCCAGCGCGCCACGCAGCCGTGGAGCTCGAGCGGCGTGTGCAGCTCGCAGGCAGTCGCGTACCGGCGTTCGAGGATGACGTCCGCCTCGGCGAAGCCGCGCGCCACGTCGCCCCGCTCATGGACCTCCGGCGCGCCGACCAGGTTGGCGTGCCGGTCACCTGCGGCGCCGTTCCCGTCGTCGCTCCCGGTCTCCCCGTCACCGTCGTGCACCCGCGGTGCGTCGTCATCCAGCGCCGCGCGCTCGTCGACCACGAACGGTAGCACCTCGTACTCGACCTCGATGGCGCGCAGCGCATCGCGTGCCAGGTAGGGCGACTCGGCCGCCACCGCCGCCACTTCCTCGCCCTCGTGCCGGCAGCGTGGATCGAGAAGCCGCGTGCTCACCGTGCGGCTGTAATACCAGCGTAGGTCGGCCTCCGGCGAGTCGTCGGTGAGGATGGCGCGCACGCCCGGCATGCGCCGCGCACGGCTGGCGTCGATGCGCTTGACGCGCGCCGCGGCGTGCGGACAGCGCAGGATGGCGGCGTGGAGCATGCCCGGCAACACGACATCGGAGGGAAAGACCGCCGCGCCGCTCAGACGCTCGTGACCATCGACCCGCGGCAGCGGGTCGCCGACGATGGTGGTCGCCTCCCACGGCGCCGGAGCGCTCGACGGCGGCGGCGTCTCCGGCAGGTCGCCGTCTTCGTAGTAGAGGGCGTTGTCGTCGAGGGTCGGCCCCGACGGCGGACGTGACGCGCTCATGGCCGCTCCCCCCCCTGCCGCCGCAGCTCGGCGGCGCGCCCGGCGGCGGCGACGATGTGCGCGTAGGCGCCGCAGCGGCAGAGATTGCCGCTCACACCGGTGCGGATCTCCTCCACGTCCGGCCGTGCAGTGCGCCGCAGCAGCCCCTCGACCGCCATGATCTGCCCGGGCGTGCAGTAGCCGCACTGGTAGGCGTCGAGCTCGAGGAACGCCTGCTGCACGGGACCGAGCTCCCCACCGCGGAGCAGGCCCTCGAGCGTGGTGATGGCGGCCCCCTCGGCCTCGACCGCCAGGGTCATGCAGGCATACCGCGGCACGTCGTCGACCAGCACCGTGCAGGCGCCGCACTCGCCGCGCTCGCACCCCATCTTGGCCGCGGTGAGGCCGAGGTGCTCGCGCAGCACGTGGAGGAGTGACCAGCGGGGCTCGACGAGCAGGCGGTGGCGGTGGCCGTTGACGACGAGCGTCGTCGCGATCGTGTCGCTCGCCTCGGCGACGGCCGCGGCGGGCGAGGCGCGCGGACCGGAGCGCGCGAGAAGCGGGGCACCGGCTGCGGCCGCGACGGTGCCGGTGCCGATCGAGGCCAGAAAGCCGCGGCGACTCAGCCGGCGCTGGCAGCTGCATCCACCTTCGGTCGAGCCGCCGTCATCGTGATCGTGCGCCATGAAGACCTCCGTGGGTGGCGTGGAGCCGGCGGATCGCGCCGATCCGCCGGGCCGGTGCGGAGGACCTCGAGATGTAGCACGCGGTCTGCGTGGAGTCCAGTGCCGACGCGCGTGCCCGGCCGGGCGCGGCCGGGCGGGACGGAGCGGGCCGGGAGAACACGGAGGGATGGTCGGTGAGTCAGTCGATCGGTGGGTCGGTGGGTCTGTAGATCGGTGGGTCTGTAGGTCGGCGGGTCTGTAGGTCGGCGGGCCGATCGGTCGGTGGGCCGGTGGGCCAGCGAACCGACCGACCGCCGGACGGTCGCGATGCCGACGCCTCGGCGGCGGCGAGCGCGACGCGTCCGGCGAGCCGGCGGCCACGGTCCGGAGACTAGCGCTCGAGCGTGCGGACGCGGCGTTCGAGGTCCGCGATCTGCTGCTGCTGCTCCTGGATGGTCTTCACGAGGACCGAGATCATCTCGGTGTAGGCGACGGTCTTGAGATCGTCGATGCCGTCACCGTCGTCGGGTGTCGTCGAGACCATCTCCGGGAAGACCGTCTCGAGCTCCTGGGCGATCAGACCGAAATGCCGCGCGCCCGGATCGGCGCTGTCGCGCATCGCGTACTCACGCGGCTGGAGCGCCATGACCTTGTCGAGCATGGTCTCCATCGGCTCGATGTCTCGCTTCAGCCGGGCATCCGAGACCGAGGTGTAGTTGCCGGTCGTGGCGTCGAACTCGCCGCGAGCGGCGCCGTTGTAGAACAGACGGAGATCGTCCGACGACTGCGACGTATAGAGCTGCCACGCGTTGGCCGTGGCAGCGTTCTCGAGGATCAGGCCGCCATCACCCGTGAACTGCTCGTGAGCGATGTGCACGTCATGCGTCGGCGCGGACAGGCCGATGCCGAGCCGGTCGCTCATGGTCACGTCACCCGAGTTCACCGTCACGTCGCCGATGAACTCGCCGCCCTTGCCGTTGCCGCCGAAATCCCAGCCGCGGACCGCGACGCCACCGGCCTCGTCGACGCGCGCCAGGACGGCGTAGCCGGTGTCCGAGGTGAAGAAGCCGCCCGTGTCCTCGGACTCGGCCGGTGCGTAGATGCAAGCGGGCGTTGTCGGGAAACCGGTCCCGGCGGTATTCGGCCCCTCGAAGACGGCGGCGGTCCCGGTGTTGTTCTTGACACGCAGGGTGAAGGTGCTGCCGCTGCTCGAGTTCTCGGCCACGATGGCGCTGCCAGTGCCGGCCAGCACGTCGAGCTTGGCACTGGGCGCCGTGCCGATGCCCACGCCGCCGGACACGGCGGCGGTGAGGTCGTCGCCATTCACCTCCCAGTCGCCGTCGTCGGCGATGGCGACGTCGGCCGAGTAGGCATGCATGGCGAACGGCGTCGTGATGAGCGGCGTACGTGGATCCTGCGTCTCGCCCTCGACGGTGACGTCGAGCCACAGCGGCCCGCCCCCCGCGAAGTCGGCGACGCTCAGCGGCACGCCAGCGCCACCGAGCTCGATGGCAAAGACACCGTTCTCGACCGGCACGTCGACGTGCGTCTCCGGGCCCCAGACGAGCGCGTTGATGACCGGGGCCGAGTGGATCTCGACCACGATCTCGACCAGCTCGGGGCTCCCACCGGAGCCGAGCGGCGTCCCGGCGGCATCGGTCAGGAAGCCCTGGAACGGCATGCGCAGCGGCACGCTGAGCGGCGAGTCGCCGCCCTCGGCGGCATCCTCGATCCGGGCCGGCGCCCGGCGCGACGCGACGACGTCGCCCACCGTCGCCGGAGATCCGGACTCGTTCTCAACGACCTCCCGAGAAGAAGTACCATCCCCCACCAGCTCGGGCGCCGCCTTGGCCGCCGGCGAGAACAGCAGGGCACAGAGAGCACAGACCAGAGCGGCCATCGTCATTGGTAGCTTCAACACGATCATCCTCCTGCGTAGCATCATCAACGTGCTGTGGTTACGTGTCGTCGAACGACATCCCTGGGTCATTTCAGGTTGACGAGCTGCCTGGTGCTCGTCCAGTCACCGACCGTGAGACGGTAGAAGTAGACGCCGTTCGCCACGCGACGTCCGGAGTCATCACGACCGTCCCACTCGATGCGGAAGGTGCCGGGGGCCTGCCGCGCCTCGAGCACGGTCGCGACCTTGCGACCGGTGACGTCGAAGACCCCGAGTGTCACGTCCGCCTCCTCGGCGACCGAGTACTCGAAGGTGGTCGACGCGCGGAACGGGTTCGGCCGGTTGGCGCGCAGCAGGTTGACCGATGGGGCCTGGCTCACAGGCTCCACCTCCGGCACGCCGATCGTGCCGAGGCTGAACTGACCGGCCCAGAAGCCCTGACCCATGCCATAGCTGGCCGACCCGGCCCGTCCGACAACGGCCTCGCCGAGCGTGCCGCGCAGCCGGAAGTCCGTGCTGGACGACTCGATGGCGCCACCGGCCAGCGCGACCTTGACGAGGTCGATCTGCGCGGCAGCGACGTGAGGAAGGGCAGCGACTGTACAGAACGCGAGCAACAGCGCCGTCAGCGCCGCACCGGATCTGCGAAGAGATGCCAAGATGCACTCTCCTTCGGTTGTCATCAGGTGTTGATGGGAGTTGGTGACGAGGTGCAGCCAGTGGAGAGAGGGGGCCATCAGGCTAACACATCCGGCGCGGACCAGTCCAGTCGGCAGGTCGTGACGACGTCGAGAAGATGCAAGGAATTTGCAAGATGGTCTCCGCCATGGCGTTCGATGTCGTCCCACCAGCAGCCGAGCACGTCCCAGACCTGCCAGCGGCTGGCGCACCAGCCTCCGACGACGGCGCCGTGGACGCTACCGACGAGCCAACCTGTTCCGTCGTCCGAGGCGACGTCGCCGGACTCCGCCGCCGCGCCGATTGCGTACCCGACCGAGTTTCCGACCAGCGCTCCCCACAAGACACTCCTGGCGATGCTGCGGTGCCCGGGTTTGCCGCCAATGCGGGTGACCTCGCTCCCGGGATCGGAGCCGCGACAGGCAAGGCCCTCGTTCCTGCGTCAAGCAAACGGGGGGCGACCTCCCGGCACCCCCCGCGTCCCGCTTGCGGCTGCTGTTCGAGCCGACCTGCTGCGCGCCGGCGCGCGCCCGGCAGCGTCTAGTTCGTGGCGACCTTCTCGGACTCCTTGACCATCTTCTCGAGCATCGCCGTGGTGATCGACTTCGGGCGCTCGAT
>JASFRE010000209.1:0-7545 GCA_050115055.1 Candidatus Eiseniibacteriota bacterium
CGCGTCGTGACGCGCTGGCCATTCTCCGGCCATCTCGCGATCGGTACGTTCGAGAGCGAACCCGACTCGCTGCCGGGCACGGCGCTCAGCGAGGGACAGAACACCGTGCGCTTCGTCGGCGAGCGCCGGGCCGGGGGGGCCGAGCCGATCCTCAACAAGGCGCTCGCCCAGCTCGACTGGGTCGAGGTCCTCTACCAGCGACGCTACGAGGCGCACAACGGCCTCCTCGAGTTCACCGACGGCGGCGTCACCGGTGACGTCGAGTACCGGATCTCCGGCTTCCGGTCGAGCAACATCCGCGTCTACGACATCACCACGCCGCAGTCGATGGAGCGCCTGACCCCGGTCGAGATCATCGATGAGGGCGGCGGCAACTACGCCGTGTCCCTGCAGGACCAGGTGACGGCGCCACGTCGCTACGTCGCCCTGGTCGCCGGCGGCAGCGAGGCCGCGCCGCGCACCGTCGTCGAGGACTCGCCGTCCAGCCTGGCATCGCCGGCGGTCGAGCCCGACCTGATCATGGTGGTCTACGACGGCTTCGCCGATCTCGTCCAGCCGCTCGCCGACCATCGCGAGGCCCAGGGTCATACGGTCGAGGTGGCGCGTCTCTCCGACGTCTACGACGAGTTCGAGGGCGGGATCCGGCGCACGTCCGCCATCCGCAATTACCTGCGCTACGCCTTCGAGAACTGGTCACGGCCCCCACTCTACCTGCTGCTGGTCGGCGACGGCAACGAGGACTACAAGGACATCGTCCCGAGCGGCATCAACCTGGTGCCGAGCGAGCTGTTCTTCGGACCGGTGCGCGGCGACCTCGATCTCGAGCTCATCTCGACCGACAGCTGGTACGTCGCCGGTCTCGGACCGGGCGACGACGAGTGGGACCTGAACTTCGACATGTACGTCGGGCGCCTGCCGGCCCAGACGGCCGAGGAGTGCAGCGACCTGGTCGCCAAGGTGATCGACTACGAGGATTTCCAGCCCAATGACCGCTGGCGCGCGCGCACGCTCACGATCTGCGACGACGCCTGGTCGTCGACCATCAGCTTCAACGACGTCTACCGCTTCCGCTCCCAGGAGACCATCTTCTGCCGTATCTGCGACTCGCTGAACGCCATGGTCGGTCGTGAGTTCGGGGACCTGATCGACACCCGCTCCTGGAAGCTGAGCACCTACTCCGACCAGCTGCCCGAGGAGGGACGCTTTCCGGGGCTCGTCGAGGCGCACATCGACACCACCGGCCTGCCGCTCCTCTACGACGTCCTGATCTCCGACGGCAACCTGCTCATGAACTACCAGGGGCACGCCAACAAGCACCTGCTGGCGCACGAGCGCATCTTCTCCTCGGAGTTCGATCACCATCAGGATCGCTTCAACAACCTCGGCAAGCCGTCGATCTGGGCGCTGTTCGCCTGCCACCCGAACGAGTTCGACGAGTGGGACGAGCGCGTCGCCGACCAGGTCGGCGGGCGCGAGCGCTCGACCGGCGAGCTCCTCCTGTCACTACCGCAGGGGGGGCTCATCGCCTCCCTGGCCTCGACCGGCTTCGAGTGGCTGCCCGGCTCGACGGTCGGCGGACCGCCGTTCCAGTACGATCTCAACTCGCCGTTCTGGTCGGCCTTCTTCGAGGACCCGCCGGCCGCCGATCCGGCCGGCGACCCGACCGAGCCGAGCTGGATCCTCGGCGCGGTCGTCCACAAGGCCAAGCAGCTCTACAACGCCTTCGACAGCTTCAAGGGACCGATGTGGAGCTACGTCCTGCTCGGCGATCCGGCGCTCCGGGTCGACGCCATTCCGCCGACCTTCGAGGTGGCCGCGGCCGACACGCTGCGCGACAACGGCGCCCGCATCGAGGTCTGGTCGACCGCGTCGGACACGGTGCGCGTGGTCGCCGACGTGGTCGACGAGGTGCGCATCGATACGGTCGACCTGTCCGAGATCGCCATCGTCGACGGCTCGATCCGCCAGCCCGACCCGGCGCTGGTCACCGTCGACTCGCTGGGCGGGAGCGCGCGACACCTGGAGGTGGTCTACCGGGCGCCGATCCGGCCCGACGCCTACGACATCGTCGTGCGCGCCAGCGACTCGAACGGCCGGCAGATCGATCGCCGGCTGGCGGTGCGCGTCGACCTGGCCGCCCGGGCCGGCGGCGTGCCCTTCCAGGACGGCGACTTCGTGCCGAACGGCTCGGTGATCGCGGTCGACCTGCACACCCCGGTGCCGCTCACCGCCGGCGACGTCGCGCTCCTGGTCAGCCAGAACGGCGGCGAGCCGCAGCCGATCGACGAGCTCGAGGTCACCGCTCGCGACGCGATCGGCAAGGACTGGACGGCGACCGGCCGGCTGGACGTCGTCGCCGGGCAGCACACGCTGATCGTGGCGCTCGAGAAGAACGGGACGCCCGGCCTGGCGCGCGAGATCCGCTTCCAGTCGACTCGCGAACTGGCGCTCGAGCAGGTCGCCGTCTATCCGAATCCGTTCGACGCCCAGACGACGATCAACTACCAGCTCACCAACGAGGCGCTGGCGGTGGCGATCCGCATCTTCACGATCTCCGGACGGCTCGTCGCCGAGCTCGAGGGGCCGGTCAACGCCGGCTACTCGCAGGTCATCTGGGATGGGCGCGATGACGACGGCGACGCGGTGTCGAACGGTGTCTACATCTACCGGATCCTGGCGCGTGGTGACGATCGCGAGGACACACACCTCGGAAAGATCATCCGCTCGCGGCGATGAGCCCGGGCGCATGAGACCTGGAACGCCGTGATATACTCAGCGGCGACATGCAGACCAGCACCATCGACCATCGCACCCTGATCGAGCGCGTCCTGCCCGTGGATCGCCTGCCGGTGAACGTGCGTCTGGCGATCCAGCGCGCCCTGGATAGCCAGGATGCGCGGGCGCTGGTCGATGCCGCCGAGACGGCGCTGCGCGGCCTGCAGGAGCGCGGGCTCGTGCGCACGGTCGAGGCCGGACCGGGGGTCAGGCGGTTCCAGAACCTGATGACCGGCGAGGTGATCTCGCTGCGCGCCCCCTCTCCGCGCCCCGACCGCATCCTCTCCATTCCGCTGCCGATCCTGCCGGGAGGCGCCCAGGCCTCGCTCGAGCACACCCGCGAGCTGGTGGGCCTGGCGACCCAGATCCTGACCGACGACGGCGACCGCGTCGCCGAGCCCGAGCAGCTGATCGACCTCCTGACCCGCTACGCATGCGAGATGCTCGACTGCGACCTGGTCCGCTTCCTCACCACGGACGAGCGACCGGCGTCGGACCTCCCGTCTCTCCGCGACTCGGGCTCCCCCTTCACCCCCGCCGTCGAGATGGCGCGCGCCACCCGCGGCAACGTGGTCCACGTCATCCACGATCTGCACGGCCGCGTCACGGGGGCCGAGGGCGACGGGACGGCGGATGCGGCCGACGAGCTGGTGGGGCAGCACCGCTCCGCCGCCGCGATCCGGCTCGGCGCGGCCGGAGACACGGTGCAAGGGCTGCTCGAGGCCTGGAGTCGCGAGCCCCACCACTTCGACCGCCAGCGGCTGGCACTCCTCGAGCTGATCGCCGACACCGGACGCGAGCTGCTCACGAACTCCGCGCGTCTCGGCAAGCTGGTGTTCCTCGACTCGCGGACCGAGATCTTCAACAAGGGCTACTTCGACATCCAGCTCGAGCACTTCCTGGCACGTAGCCAGCGCGAGGGACGGCAGATGGCCCTCGCCATCGCCGACATCGACGACTTCAAGACCTTCAACTCCCGCTTCGGCTACCAGGGGGGCGACCAGGTGCTCTACCGCGTCGCCCAGGTGCTCACCGGCCACGTCCGGCCCTTCGACTGCGTGGCGCGCTGGGGCGGCGAGGAGTTCTCCATCCTCCTGGCGCCGCCGGTCCAGCTCGACGATGCGCGCTCGATCTGCGAGCGCCTGCGCACCGCCGTCCAGCAGACCACCTTCGTGATCGGTGATCTGACGGGCCGCGAGCATCGCACCGGCGTCACCGTGTCGATCGGCGGCAGCCTGTTTCCGAACGACGGGCAATCGGCCGATCAGCTCTGGCGGCGTGCCAACGAGGAGCTGCTCGAGGCCAAGGCGGCCGGCAAGAACATGGTGCGCTTCCGCAAGCACGGCGGGCGGGGGAAGAAGGCGCGCTAGGTGCGCGTCGGTGCACGCCAGGTGCGCGTCGGTGCGCGTCGGTGCACGTCGGCCGCGAGGGGTGGGCCGATCGGGGGCGCGGCTTCGGTCAGCGCGCGCGCCGGCGGCGCTCCGGGGGTGGATCGAGTCCGCGGCAGCGGCGGCGCGCACGAAACTCGCCGCGCCCCCGATCGGCCCACCCCTCGCTCCATCCGAGCACCGGTGTCACGCGGCAGGGGGTGCGGTCGTTGCCTGCCGGTCGCAGCCGTTGGGCACGGAAGTCAGTTCAGCGGAGAATGGTCAGCTTGCGTGCGCCGACGTGGTTGCCGGTCTGCCAGCGCAGGAAGTAGATGCCCGAGGCGACTCGCACGCCGCGCGCGTCACGACCGTCCCAGCGCCGCCGGTGATCGCCTCCCGGCAGGCTCTCCTCGAGGACGACCGCGACCAGGCGCCCCTGCACGTCGTACAGACGGATGGCGACCGGCCGCGGGCCGCCGGCCGGCAGCCCCAGATGGAGCCAGGTCGCGCCGCGGGTCGGGTTGGGCGCCAGCGCGAGCCGCGGTGCGGCCAGCGGCGGCGGCCCCGGTGCGCCCGGCACCGGGACGGCGAGGAAGTCCTCGCCGAGCCGCCCGGTGTTGCGCACGTCGCGCCGCATGAAGGGCCACCCGATCCGCTCGATCGCCAGCTCGCCCTCGAGCTCCCAGACATGGACCTGCCGATCGACGCTCGCGGCGACCAGCTCGAGCAGGCCGTCCTCGTCGACGTCCCAGACCACGGGCGAGGCACGGACCTCGGCGCCCACCACCAGCGGGAAGCCGGCGAGCCGCGCGCCACCGGCATGCCAGGCGTGGATGGCGCCGTTCGCCGCCCCCACCAGCACCTCTAGACCGCCGTCGCCGTCGACGTCGGCGACGGTCGGCGTCGACTGCGTGGCGTCCTCCGCGACCGTGGCGAAGCGCACCGACTCCCAGCCCGGCAGCCCGCTGCCGTCGGCCCGCCAGACGTGCAGGCGTCCGTCCGAGGCGGCATCGACGACGTCGAGTTCGCCGTCACCGTCCAGGTCGACCACCACCGGTGAGCTGGTGCGGGCGTAGGCGGTGGCGGTGACCGCAGTCCGCGGCCAGCCCGGCAGGTCGGCGCCGCTCACGGCGTCGATCGCCACGACGCGGTCGGGCTCGGCGCTGACCACGATGTCGAGGTGGCCGTCGTCGTCCAGGTCGGCGAGCGCCGCCGAGGCGGTCACCTGACCGCCGAGGGCACGCGGGAAGGCAGACAGCGCCGTGCCGTCGCGCTCGATGACATGCAGGCGTCCGGCCGGCGCGTTCTCCCCGACCACGATCTCGCCGAAGCCATCGCCGTCGACGTCGCCGACGGCCGGTGTCGCGTACAGGAAGGTGGTGCCGGTCTCGAGCAGCACGCCGTGCGTCGACGGGTCGCCGTCGCCGTCGGCGAGCTCCTCGCCATCGTGGTGCCAGCCGTAGATCCTGCCGAGCTTGCCCTGCACCGCGATCACCTCGAGATCACCATCCAGGTCGAGGTCGTCGATGACCGGCGAGGCCCAGTTGAAGTCGGCGCCGAGGGGCTGCGGCCAGCCGGCGAGCGGCGTGCCGTCGGCCGCCCAGGCATAGACCGCGGCCGCGTCCCAGGCGACCGCGACCACGTCGACGGCGCCGTCGGCATCCAGGTCGGCGACCGCCGGCGTCGCCACGAAGCCGCGTACGGGGCTGCGACCGTCGGTCGTGAAGACGCCGCTGGTCAGCGGGCTCTGGTCACCGTCCCGGAGCTCCCGGCCATCGGCGTGCCAGACGTAGAGGGCATCGGCGCCGGTGACGATCTCCATGCCGGGCTCGCCGTCCAGATCGGCGGCGACCGCACTGGCCACCGCCTCCTGGGCAACCGGCAAGGGCCAGCCCGCCTTGCGTGGCGGCCCGGTGGCGATCGACACCACCTCACCCAGCGGGCTCCGGTTCTGCGACGCGTCCCGTGTCACGACGGCGTAGTAGTACGTGGTCAGCGTCTCGAGGCCGCTGTCGGTGAAGGTGGCGCCATCGACCAGCGGCACCGGCGTCAGGCGACCGAACGGTCCGAAGGCCGAGACGCCCCGCAGCACGTCGTAGCCGCCCGGATCGTCGATCGCCACCGGCTGCCAGTGGAGGGTGATGGCATCGGTGCCCGGTAGCGCCTCGAGTCCCTGCGGTGGCGGTGGTGGCTCCAGATCGTGGTAGCTGACGACGGTGCGCACGCCGCGCCCGTGGAGCGTCAGCTCGATGGCCAGCGCGCCGACCGCCACCTCCGGGCCGAGGCTCAGGCGGAACGGCGGTCCGGTCGCCGCCGTCCACGGCTCGAGCCGGCCGATCGGCGCCACCGAATCGATCACCGCCACGCCCGTCGCCACCAGCCCCGAGGTGCGATCGACGACCCGCGCCGTGGCGACGACGCTGTCCGCCGTCCCGTTGCCGCGATTCTGGATGGTCGGCGTCCACACGAGACCCTCCCCCGGCTCCGGGATGCCGTTGCCGTTGCCGTGCGGGATCGGGTCCTCGAGCAGATGGTCCCGGTGGGCGAGCGTCGGCACGTGCAGCGGCAGCGCGATCACCGTGCCGAACGTCCCGCCGGCGCTGGCCAGGTCGAGCCCCAGGAGAGGCTGCGCGGCGTCCGGCACCGAGTCGGCGACGGCGATCGGCACCACCACCTCGGTCGAATCCCCGGCCGGCAGGACGGCGATGGTCGGCGGCTGACCCAGGACCTCGACCAGCGGATCCGACGCCAGCGTCGCGGTCACGCTGACCGCCGGCTGACCGCCCCGGTTGGCGAGCGTCAGCCGCACGTCGAGGCGCTCGCCCTGGTCCGCGCGGCCGTCACCGTTCCCCCCGGCACCGCCGTCGTCGAGGCGTGTCCCGGTGGCCACCAGGACCGCGCCCGGGCTGACGACGACCGCGGCGCTCGAACGCGCCGGCACCGCGCCGCGCCGGGTCGCCGTGATCGTGAACGGCCCGGTGGCCGGCGGCGTCCAGGGCAGCACGATGCGGCCATCGGCACCCGTCTCGCCGACCGCGTAGGCGTCGTCGCGCGCCAGACAGACGCGCGCGCCGGCCAGCGGCGCGCCGCCGCTCGCCACGCGCACCTCGAAGCTGCCGGCCCCGAGCAGCACCTCCGGCACGTGCTCGATCTCGAGCGTGCCGGGAGACCGCGTCCACAGCGGCGTCTCCGGGTCGCCGAGCAGGTTGAGCGCCAGGTGCGTCCAGCGATGATCGGACTCGGCGGGGCCGGCCAGCGGCGCCAGCGCCAGGCGCGAGACCGCCAGCGCCTCGCCCGGGCTGGTCAGCGAGTCCTGCCACAGGGCGGCGAGGAACCGCTCCTGGTAGGCGCTGGTGGCGATCGGTGCGGCGTTCCGCGACATGCCGACGAAGGCGACCGCACC
>JASFRE010000210.1:0-7534 GCA_050115055.1 Candidatus Eiseniibacteriota bacterium
CGACTCATGTCCTCCGCGTGCTGGGGCCGATCTGGACCCAGCCGTTCAGGGCGATGCCGCCACCGCCCCCGTCAAGATTCCAACCGGTGCCGGTCCCGCCTTTCTCCCGCGGCCGCGCGACCCGGCACCGCGCCGCGCCGCGGCCGCTCATCGTAGACGTCTCCGCCATTCGCGCAAGCGCTTGCGCAAACGGCGTCTGGCTTGACGGGGCAGCGGCGCGACCCTACGATCTGGGGTTCGGGGTCTGTCCGCGCCGTCGATACGTCCGAGGAGGACCGTCGTGCCAGAGATTTCCCGTCGCGGGCAAATCGTCCCGCCCTCGCCGATCCGCAAGCTGGTGCCGCTGGCCGACGCCGCCAAGGCGCGCGGCATCCACGTCTACCACGTGAATATCGGCCAGCCCGACCTGCCGACCCCCGAGCCGATGCGCCGCGCGGTGGCGCGGTACGCGGCCGAGGTCTATGCCTACGCGCCGTCACCGGGGATCCGCGAGTGCCGCGAGGCACTGCACGCCTACTTCTGCCGCTCGCTCGGCATCGACTTCGCCCTCGAAGACGTGATGATCACCACCGCCGGCTCGGAGGCCATCCAGCTGGCGCTCGGCACCTGTCTCGAACCGGGACAGACGGTGCTGGTCCCGGAGCCTCTCTACCCGAACTACCTGGGCTTCGCCGCCCTGCTCGGCGTCGAGGTCAGGCCGATCCCCTGCGAGCTCGAGACCGGCTACCACCTGCCGCCCGACCTGGAGCGCTTCGTGGTGCCCGGCACCAGGGCGATCCTGTTCGCCAACCCCGGCAATCCGACCGGCGCGGTCTTCACCCGCGAGGAGCTCGAGCGCGTCGCCGAGCTGGCCGCGCGCCACGATCTCTTCGTCATCGCCGACGAGGTCTATCGCGAGATCGTCTACGAACGCCCGTCGCTCAGCATCCTCCAGATGGAAGAGATCGGCGAACGCGCCATCGTCATTGACAGCCTCTCCAAGCGCTATTCGGCCTGCGGCATCCGCATCGGCGCGCTGGTCAGCCGCAACCGTGCGGTCATGGAGGCGTTCGGACGCTTCGCCATGGCCCGCCTGTCCTCCCCGGCGCTCGGCCAGGTGGCCGCCGCCGCCATCGCCGAGATCCCCGATGACTACTTCGACACCGTCCGCGCCACCTACCGCGCCCGTCGCGATGCGGTGGTGACCGCACTCCGCACCATCCCGGGGGTCGAGTGCTACGTCCCCGAGGGAGCGCTCTACACCATGGCGCGGCTGCCGGTGGCAGACTCCGAGGACTTCACCCGCTTCCTGCTGACCTCGTTCGAGCTCGACGGCGAGACCACCATGCTGACCCCCGGCAACGGCTTCTTCGTTACCCCGGGACGCGGTGTCGACGACGTGCGCGTCGCTTTCGTGCTCCAGGAGGCGCACATGCGGCGGGCGATGGAGATCATGGCGGCGGGGCTCGCCGCCTACCGAGCGCGTGCCTTGAACGGCGCCGCCGCCGGCACGCGCCAGATGCCCTCGAAGACGTAGGTCGCCGGCCCGTCGATCCAGACCGCCTCGCCCTCGCGCCAGTCGACGCCGAGTGGCCCACCGCGCAGCTCGACGGTGACCGGTGGCTCGATCCGTCCGCGCAGCGTCGCCGTGACCACGGCGGCCGACGCGCCCGAACCGCAGGCCTGGGTCTCTCCCGAGCCGCGCTCCCAGACACGCGCCCGCAGGCGGTCGCGCCCGAGCACCTGGATGAACTCGACGTTGGTGCGCTCCGGGAAGCACGGGTCGGCCTCGAGGCGCGGGCCGAGGGTCGCGACCGGGGCGTCCTCGACGTCGTCGACCTCGACGATCAGGTGGGGGTTGCCCATCGACGCCGCACTCACCCGTAGCGTGACGCCGTCGACCTCGAACGGCCGGTCGAGGACGCGCTCGCCCGACGGCTCGCCGCGCATCGGGATCGCGCGGCGCTCGAGGACGGGGCGTCCGAGGCTGGCGCGGACCGAGCCGTCCGCCCGCACCGTTGCGGGGTGGATGCCGGCGCCGGTCTCGACACGTAGCTCAGGGCCAGCGACTCGACCGGCGTCGAAGGCGTAGCGCGCCACGCAGCGCAGCGCATTGCCACACATCGCCGACTCCGAGCCGTCGGCGTTCCACATGCGCATCCCGACGTCGGCCTCGTGCGAGACCGTGACGAGCACCAGCCCGTCGGCGCCGACGCCGCGGTGGCGATCGGCGATCGCCCGCGCCAGGGCCGCGGGGTCGGCGATCGGTGCGCCGGCATGGGCGAGCGCGAGCTCGGCATCGACGTAGACGTAGTCGTTGCCGAGCCCGTGCATCTTGAAGAACGGGATCTCCACGTCCCCTGTCCGCCCGTCCAGGCGTCGGGCTAGCGGTCGCGCCCGCCGCGACCGCGGCCGCCGCCACCGCTGCCGCCACCGCTGCCGCCGCCGCTGCCGCCGCCCATCGCCTGCTTGCGGCTCAGCTTGACCTTGCCCTCCGAGTCGATGCCGATCACCTTGACCTCGGTGATGTCGCCCTCCCGGAGGACGTCCTCGACGCGATTGACCCGGTGCTGGTCGAGCTCGGAGATGTGGCAGAGCCCGTCGCGGCCGGGCAGGATCTCGATGAAGGCACCGAAGTCGACGACGCGCCGCACCCGACCGCGGTAGACGCGCCCGACCTCCGGGTCCTCGACCAGGGCCTTGATCATCTCGACCGCCGTCGTGCCGTGTACCGAATCGTAGGAAGCGATCTTCACCGTGCCGTCGTCCTCGATGTCGATCTGGGCGCCGGTCTGATCGGTGATGCGGCGAATGGTGCGCCCGCCTGGGCCGATGATGTCGCGCACCTTGTCGGGGCGCACGTTGAGGACGGTGATGCGCGGCGCATAGACCGATAGCTCCGCACGTGGCGCCTCGATCGTCGCCTCCATGCGGTCGAGGATGTGGAGCCGCGCGCGGCGGGCACGGTCGAGCGCCTCGGCGAAGATCTCGAAGGAGATGCCGGCGATCTTGACGTCCATCTGGAAGGCGGTGATGCCCTCACGGCTACCGGTCACCTTGAAGTCCATGTCGCCGAGATGATCCTCGATGCCGAGGATGTCGGTCAGCACCTCGTGCCGGTCGCCCTCGACGACGAGCCCCATGGCGACGCCGGCGATCGGGCACTTGATCGGCACCCCGGCATCCATCAGGGACAGGCTGCCGCCGCAGACGGTGGCCATCGATGAGGAGCCGTTGGACTCGAGGATGTCGGAGACCAGGCGGATCGTGTACGGGAAGACCTCGTCGGCCGGGATCACCGGTTCGAGCGCGCGCTCGGCCAGGGCACCGTGCCCGATCTCGCGGCGGCTCGGGCCGCGGAACGGCCGGATCTCCCCGACCGAGTAGGACGGGAAGTTGTAGTGGAGCATGTAGCTCTTCCAGCGCTGCCCCTCGAGCTCGTCGATCTTCTGCTCGTCGACCGAGGTACCGAGCGTCGTGACCACCATCGCCTGGGTCTCGCCGCGCGTGAACAGCGCCGAGCCGTGGGTGCGCGGCAGCATGCCGACCTCGCACTGGATGGGCCGGATCTCATCCGGCCGGCGCCCGTCGATGCGGCGCTTGTCCTCGATGATGGCGTTGCGCAGCGTCTCGCGCTGGATCTGGTCGATGACGCGGTCGATCAGCGCTTCCGACTCCGGGAAGCGCTCGGCGTAGCGCTTCTGCGCCTCCTGGTGTACCCGGTCGACGGCGTTCTGCCGGTCCATCTTCTCGGCGATCGAGTTGGCCTCGCGGATGCGCTCGCGGAAGTCCTCGTCGACCGCCTGCCGGAGTTCCTCGGGGATCTCGGTCGGCGAGACGACGCGCTTCTCCTTGCCGACCTTGCGGGCCAGCTCGATCTGCATCTCGTTCAGGCGCTTGATCTGCTCGTGGGCGGTGCGGATGGCGTCGGCGACCACCGCCTCGGGGACCTCGTTGGCGCTGCCCTCGACCATCGCCACCGACTCGGCGGTGCCGGCGACGACGAGGTCGATCTCCGACTCCTCGAGCTGCTCGAACGTCGGATTCAAGATGAACTGGCCGTCGACGAGGCCGATGCGGACGGCGCTGACCGGGCCATCGAAGGGCAGGTCCGAGATCGTGAGCGCCGCCGAGGCGCCGACCAGTGCCAGCACGTCGGAGTCGTTCTCCTGGTCCGACGACAGCACGTTGCAGTGGACCTGGACCTCGCAGTCGAACTCCTTCGGGAAGAGCGGCCGGATCGAGCGGTCGATCAGCCGGCAGCTCAGGATCTCCTTCTCGGTGGGACGGCCCTCGCGCTTGAAGAAGCCGCCGGGAAAACGACCGGCGGCCGACAGCTTCTCGCGATAATCGACGGTGAGCGGAAAGAAGTGGATGCCCTCGCGCGGCTCCTTGCTGCCGACCACCGCCACCAGGACGACGGTGTCGCCGAAGCGCACGGTGACGGCACCCGAGGCCTGCCGCGCCACCTTGCCGGTCTCGACCGTCAGGAAGCGATCGCCGATCGCCAGGTCGAGCGACGTGGGCGACGGCATCGAAGACCCATGCGAGGACGGAGCATCGCCCGCGCCGGCCCCGCCGGACTCCTGGACATCGACGCCCGCGCCGCCGTGCGACGCTCCGGGCTCCTCAGCAGACTCGGGATTCAGATCGAACATGCTTGGAATTCCTCCCCATACGACGACAGCCCCGGATCCGCACGACGCGAACCGAGGCGCGATTGACGAGAGCACGTGTTTCGGGGGTGATGCAAGCCGAGGGATGCTGGCCCGGAGCAGGGCCGGTGCGAGAGAAGATGGACCGGGATGGAGGCGCTGGACCTGACCGGACCGCCGTCGTGTCGGCGGCCCGGTACGACCGCTACTTGCGCAGACCGAGCTCCTTGACGATGGCCCGGTACCGCTCGATCTTCGTGCCCTTCAGGTACTCGAGCAATCGCCGCCGCTGTCCGACCATCTTGAGCAGACCGCGGCGCGAGTGATGGTCGCGCTTGTGCACCTTGAAATGCTCAGTGAGGTACTTGATCTTCTCGGTGAGGAGAGCGATCTGTACCTCGGGCGAGCCCGAGTCACTCCCGTGCAGTCGGTACCGCTCGATGATGCTCTGCTTCTGCTCCTTGGTCAGCGGCACTGCGATTCACCTTCCTCAGCAGGTGCCGGGCAGGCACCCGTCCCTCGATGCAAGTCTCGTCCCATCAACAAGTTAACTCGTTCACTCCGACGTGCGACGGAAGAGACTAGCATATGCCGTCGCGCCCCGGAAAGCACAAAAATCGTCGCGGGCCGGTCGATCCGCCGGCGACCTGCGCCGCTCAGCCGCCCGGGCCGGCATCCGGATCCTCACCTGCCTGATCGGCAGTCGCGCCCACCCGGGCCAGCTCTTCCTCGGCCAGCATGGCACGCGCCCGCACGATGTCCGACTCGATCTGGGCCGTCAGCGCCTCGATCGACTCGAAGCGGTGCTCCCCGCGTAGCCGCTCCACGAAGCCGACCGCCAGCCGGCAACCGACCAGATTGCCGGTGAAGTCGAGCAGGTGCGCCTCCAGCCGCCGCCGCGTGCCGCCGAAGGTCGGCGCGATGCCGACGTTGACCACCGCGGGACACGGCTCGCGGCTGCCCGGCACGTCGACCCGGGCCACATAGACGCCGTTGGCCGGCAGCAGGATCTCCGGAGCGACGGCGACGTTGGCGGTCGGCACGCCGATCTCGCGGCCGCGCCCGGCGCCGGTCTCGACCAGGCCCTCCACGGCGTAGGGGCGGCCGAGCATGTGGGCGGCGAGCGCCACGTCGCCGTCGCGCACGACGGTGCGGATGCGCGACGAGGAGATCGGCGCGCCGCCGAGCGGCAGCGCCGGGACCGGCACCAGTTCGAAGCCGAGCTCTTCGCCGAGCCGCCCGAGCGCCCCGAGGTCGCCCTCGCGGTCGCGGCCCATGGCGAAGTCCGGGCCCGCCACGAGCACCTTGAGGTGGAAGCGCGCCAGGACGACGTGCTCCAGGAAGGCGCGCGCCGACAGGTTGGCCATGCGCCGGTCGAAGTCGAGGATGTGCACGCGCTCGATCCCCTGCGCCTTCAGGAGCTGGGCGCGCTGCCGGAGCGTGGTCAGGCTCGGCGGGCAGCGGTTGGGAGCCAGGACCGCCAGGGGATGGCGGGCGAAGGTCATGGCGACGGTGATGGCATCGTGCTCGCGGGCGCGCTGCTTGACCAGGTCGAGCAGCGTGCAGTGACCGCGGTGCACGCCGTCGAAGACGCCGATGGTGGCGACGGCGGCGGGACGGCTGGTGTCGTCGTGTTCGCGCAGCTCGTTCACGCGGTTCCCCCACCCGGCGGCGCTGCCAGCACGCGCAGGAGGCGCACCGCCGCGCCGGCGCCTGGCCTTGCGGACGCCGCGCCGGTCCGGTGCGGCTCCAGATCGTCGAGCGCCTCGCCAAGGGCCAGGAGCTCCCCGTTCCTTCCGACCAGGCAGACCCGATCGCCGGTTCGCACCGAACGATCGGCGGCGACGGCCTCGAGCGGCGGCGCGACGCCGTGCCGGAGCCGCGCCGCTGCCGTTTCATCGAGCACCAGTCGCGGCCAGTCACCGAGCGCGTCGGCCGGCGCGATCGTGGCTGCCTCGAGCTCCCCGGGCCCCGCCGGCCGGGCGACGCGGTCCGACGGCAGCGCCCGGTCGACACCGAGCGGCCCGACCCGCGTGCGCCGGAGCGACGCCAGATGGGCGCAGGTGCCGAGGCGCCGGCCGAGTTCGGCGGCCAGGGTGCGGACATAGGTCCCCTTGCCGCAGCGCACGCGGACCACCACGTCGTGCCCCTCGATCGCCTCGATGTCGATCGCGTCCACCCGCACGCGGCGCGCCGGCCGGTCGATCTCGGCCGACCCGGCATGCGCCAGCTCGTAGAGCCGCCGCCCGCCGACCCGGACCGCCGAGGTCATCGGCGGCACCTGGTCGATCCAGCCGGTGAGCGCCGCGATCGCCACCGGCAGCGCCTCGCGCCAACCGCTCGCGAGCGGCGACCGGCGCACCACCTCGCCAGTCGGATCGAGGCTGTCGGTCTCGACGCCGAGACGCACGCGGCCGACATACTCCTTGTCGAGGTCCGAGAGGTAGGGCGTCAGGCGGGTGGCGCCGCCGACGCAGCAGACCAGGAGACCGGTGGCGAACGGATCGAGGGTGCCGGCATGGCCGATCCGGCGGACACCCAGTGCGCGACGTAGCGCGTCGACCACGTCGTGCGAGGTCGGTCCCGACACCTTGTCGACCAGGAGCACGCGGTCGCTCATCGTGGCGGTCGTGCGGGCGCCGCCAGGACGGCGTCGAACGCCTCGAGCACGCGGCGGCGCGCTGCCTCCAGCGGGCCTTCCAGGCGGGCGCCGGCCGCGTTGCGGTGGCCGCCGCCGCCGAAGCGGGCGGCGATCGTGTCGACGTCGACCTGGCCGTCGGAGCGGAAGCTGGCCTTCACGTCGCCCTGCTCGCACTCGCGCAGCAGCACCCCGGCCAGCACCCCCTGGACGCGGTTGGCGAAGTTGACGATGCCCTCGACGTCGGTCTCGGCCGCACCGG
>JASFRE010000211.1:0-7524 GCA_050115055.1 Candidatus Eiseniibacteriota bacterium
GCTCCTTGGCGCGCCGGTCGATCTCCCCGCGCCGCGCCTCGAGCGCCTCGCCCGGCTCGAGCGGCGCACTGCCGACCTCGACGTAGGTCTTGTTCTTGGGCTCGGTGCCGGACGGGCGGATGATCACGCGCCCCTCCCCCTCGAGATGGAAGACCAGGACGTTGCGCGAGGCGCGATCGGTCTCCGAACGGATCGGCCCGAATCGCGATCCCGCGGATGCGTCCCAGTGGTCGAGGAAGGCGGTGACGCGCCGCCCACCGATCGCCTCCGGTGGCGCCTCGCGGAGGCGGTTCTGGATGGTGGAGATCGCTTCCTGGCCGGCGGCACCTTTCATGACGATCGACGTCAGGCGGTTGGCGACGTACCCGACGCGCCGGTAGAGGTCGTCGCGCACGTCGATGAGCGTCCGCCCCGCCTGCTTCGCGTCCGCTGCCAGCTCGGCCAGGATGAGGGCGGCCCCGGCGGCATCCTTGTCGCGGACCTCGCCGGTCAGCAGCACGCCGTGCGACTCCTCGACCGCCGCCACGAAATCACCCGGCGCGGCCTCGAGGTCCCGGTAACGCCCCTCGCGCTCCAGGCAGTCGAGCACCGCGGCCACGTACTTGAAGCCGACCAGCAGGTCGTCGATCACCACCGCACCGTGCGCCCGCGCCGCGCGGCTGACCAGGTCGCTGGTCACCTCGGTGCGCATGACGAGCGGCCGTGCCGGCAGGGTGCCCTGGCGCCGGCGTCCGGCGAGCACGGCATCGACGACCAGCGCGCCGAGCTCGTTGCCGGTCAGGAACGGTGCCTCGCCGCCGGGCAGCGGCACGCGCGCCCCGATCCGGTCGGCGTCCGGGTCGGTGGCAAGCACCAGGTCCGCCCCCTCACGGCGCGCCAGCTCGACCGCCATGTTCATCGAGTCCGGCACCTCGGGGTTGGCAACACCGAACGGCACGGCCGGGAACCGCCCGTCGGGCGTCGACTGCTCGGGGACGGTCAGCACCTCGAAGCCCTCGCCGCGCAGCACCTCGCCGACCGTGCGCAAGCCGGTGCCATGCAGCGGCGTGAAGACGATCCGCGCCTGCCGGTTCGACGAGACGGAGAGACCGCGGTTCAGGGCGATGTACGCCTCGTGCACCGCCTCGGGGACGATGCGCTCGAGCTGCCGGTTGCCGGTCGTGTCGACCCGCGTGATGCCGGCCACGCGATCGACCATCTGCTGGTCGAGCGGCGGCACCTCCTGCCCACCTCGCTGGTCGTAGAACTTGCCGCCGTTGTCGTCGGGCGGATTGTGCGAGGCCGAGACGTTGAGGCCACCGTGTGCGCCGAGGCGGCGGATCGAGAAGCTGAGCTCCGGGGTCGCCACCGCCACCCCGACCGGCGGCAGGAAGACCTCGACGCCCTGGCCGGTGTAGACGCGCGCCGCCAGCTCGGCGAAGTCGCGCGAGCTGGTGCCGCGCAACGGGTCGGGCAGCTCGGCGTTGTAGAGCCCCTTCACGTCATGGAAGCAACGCGTGTCGTGGGCGATGACCACCCGCAGACCGTCGGCGCCGAAGCGATCGCGGAGGAAGGCGATGTGGCCGGCCACGGAAGTCGCCAGCGTGAAGGCGTTGAAGCGGTTGGTGCCTGGCCCCACCGGTCCGCGACGCCCGCCGGTCCCGAACGGCAGCACCTGGTAGAAGCTGTCGAGCAGGAGAGCGAACTGGCCGGTCTCGATCAGCCACTCGAGCTGCGGCTGGTACTCGGCGAAATCCTCCGATTCGAGCCACGTCCCGAGATTGGCGAGCGCCGCCTCGCGGACGGACGGCGAGACCTCGAGTGCATCGAAACCCTGTCGCGCGTGATCGATCGAACGAGTCACGGGGTCCCCCTGCCGGGCCGGCCGCCGCGCCGGCGGCGTGCCCGGTCCTCGTGCTGCATGCCACGGCCGGCGACCGTGAAGCCCCGGCATCCAGCCGTTTGCATCCTCAAGCCGACGCGCCGCGTCGCGTGCTGCCGGCCGGCGATGCGCCGCCGCCCGGTGCGCCGTCCTGGCCGGCGCCACGGCCGGCGCCACCGTCCCTCGACCTGCTGTCCCCTGCCGTGCGGCCATCCGCGGCCCGGCCACCGCCCTCCCCCAGCCGGCGGAGGTAAGCGTCGATGAAGTCGTCGAGATCGCCGTCCATCACCGCCTGCACGTTGCCGACGGCCAGGTTGGTGCGATGGTCCTTGACCTGGTTGTAGGGATGGAAGACGTAGGAGCGGATCTGGCTACCGAAGGCGATCTCCAGCTTGGAGTCCTCCATCTCCCGGCGCTCCTCGAGCTTCTTCTCGTACTCGCGCTGGTAGAGCCGCGAGCGCAGGATCTCCATCGCCTTGTCACGGTTGCGGTGCTGCGAGCGCTCGTTCTGACACTGGGCGACGATGCCGGTCGGCAGGTGCGTGATGCGCACCGCCGAGCTGGTCTTGTTGACGTGCTGGCCACCCGCCCCCGACGCGCGGTAGGTATCGACCCGCAGGTCCTCCTCGCGCACCTCGATCTCGATCGACTCGTCGACCCGCGGCGAGACGAACACCGACGCGAAGGAGGTGTGGCGGCGATGATTGGCGTCGAATGGCGACAGGCGTACCAGCCGGTGCACGCCGGCCTCGGCCTTCAGGTAGCCGTACGCGAAGTCGCCCTCGACCTCGAGCGTGGCGCTCTTCAGTCCCGCCTCTTCGCCCTCGGTCGCATGGAGAAGCAGCGACCGGTAGCCGCGACGCTCGCACCAGCGCTGGTACATGCGGAGCAGCATCTCCGTCCAGTCCTGCGACTCGGTGCCGCCGGCGCCGGCGTTCAGCTCGACGATCGCCCCCAGCCGGTCGTTGGAGCCCGACAGCAGGCTCTGGAGCTCCAGTGCCGCCACCTCGCGCTCGAGATCGATCGAGGTCGCATCGACCTCACGCAGGCTCTCCTCGTCCTTCTCCTCGCTGCCGAGCTCGAGCAGCACCTGCGCATCCTCGAGGCGGCGGCTGGCGGCATCCCAGCCCTCGATGCGCGAGCGCGCGTCGGTGAGCCGCGCGATCACCTCGCGCGCTCGTTCCTGGTCGTCCCAGAAATCCGGCGCGGTCATCTTCTGCTCTGAGTCGGCGATGATCTTGCGACGCCCCTCGACGTCAAAGATACCCTCGCAGGTTCTCAAGGGTCTCCGCAATTCTCTCGAGCCGCTCGCGTGCTTCCGTGGTCATTCCATGCTCCCTCAACGGTTCCGGCCGCCCCTGGTCCGCCCGGCGGCCCGGCGGCGGATCTCCGCCACCAGCTTTTCGGCGGCAGCCTCGAGCGCCGGCAGGTCGCCGTCGTTCGGGACCACCCAGTCGGCCGCGGCCGCCTTGCGATCATCCGGCCACTGCAGCGCCAGGCGCCGGCGCGCATCCGCCTCGCTCATGCCCCGCCCGATGACGCGTTCCAGCTTCCGTCGCTCCGATGCCGTCACCACCACCAGCATATCGTAGAACGCGCGATGCCCCGACTCGAGGATCATCGCCGCCTCGATGATCGCGACCTCGCGGCCGGCCGCCCCCAGCGCCTCGACCTCGGCTCGCAGCGCGCGCCGGATGTGCGGGTGCAGGAGCGCGTGCAGCCGGTCGCGCGACGCCTCGTCGACGAAGGCTCGCGCCGCCAGCCGGCGGCGGTCCAGGCGACCGCCGCCGTCGAGCAGGTCGGCGCCGAAGGCGTCGGCGAGCTCCGCCGTGGCAGCAGTCGCTGGCGCGGTCACCCTCCGGCTCACCCGATCGGCGTCGATCACCGCCAGGCCGGCGCCGGCCAGCAGGCGGCAGAGGGTCGATTTGCCGCTACCGAGCGATCCGGTGACGCCCACCACGTAGACGGCGGGCGTCGTCTGCGCTGCCGCCGCCTTGTCCTCCGGCCCCCGGGTCACGCCCGCTCCCCATCGCCGGCCGGCGACCGACGATAGAGACCGTTGGCCTCGATGTACTCCCGCACCGCCTCCGGCACCAGGAAGCGGATCGACCGGCGGCTGGCCACGCGCGCCCGGATGGTGCTCGAGGCGATGTCGATCCGCGGCGCATCGACCTGGCAGACCTGCGCCAGGACGGCGGCCGGCACCGACTCCAGATCGACGCCCGGCCGGGCGACGACGATCAGGTGGCTCTCCGCGAGCAGCGACTGCGGTTCGAGCCAGGTCGGCAGGTCGACGAGACTGTCGGCCCCCAGCACCAGCGCCACGGCGCGCGCTCCCTGGCGGCGCAGCCGGCGGACGGTGTGGATCGTGTAGGAGGCCGCGGCCTCCTCGAGCTCGAAGCCGGCCACCGCGAACCCCGCGTGTGGCGCCAGCGCCCGCTCGAGCATGGCGAGCCGGTGCCGGCCCGCCGTCACCGAGCTCGCCGGCTTGTGTGGCGGCTGCCCCGACGGCACGAAGGTGATGCGGTCGAGCCCGAGCGCGTCCCGCACGTGCTCGGCGACGATCAGGTGCCCGACGTGGACCGGGTCGAAGGTCCCGCCGAAGAGCGTCTCCACGTCCGCGCCCCGCGGTGGTCGCGGGCCGACCACGCCCGCCGCCGGGGCGCCCCCGGCGCTCATCGGTCGAGTTCGCTGAAGCGCCGGAGGAGGGCGTCATCGACGGCCTGGCGCTCGCGCAGCCACTCGATGTCGGAACGCGCCTCGTCGACCCGGCCGAGGTCGATCAGCAGTCGCGCGCGGTCCTGTCGGGCCGGGGTCGCCCACTCGGTGTCGGGATACTCGTCGACCACGAGCCCCAGGTAGATGAGCGCCGATTCGGGCTGATTCAGCTTCTCGTAGAGACGCGCGGCGCGGTACTGCTTCTCCGCCAGCCGGTTGCGCGCCCGGGCGAGACGGGCCGGGATCTCCTCGATCCCCTCGTGCTCCGGGCAGCGACGCTGGAAGCGCTCGTATTCCTGGATCGCCCGCCGGGTCTCCGCCTGATCGTAGGGCGCCTTCCGCGACTGGCGCCAGTAGGTCTCCGCCAGCCACAGCTGCGCGTCGCAGGCGAAGCGGCTCTCCGGAAAGTCCCGCACCACGCGCTCGAAATCGGCGGCGGCCAGGATCCAGTCCTTCTGCTCGTAGTAGGAGCGGCCGCGATAGTAGATCGCCTGGTCGACCAGGACGCTGCCGGGATACTCGCGGATGAAATCGGAGAACTTGAGCACCGCGTCGAAGTGATGGCCGGCCTCGTAATCGCCGCGCGCATCCTCGAAGTCGACCTCGACACTGGTCTCCTGCGTGTCGGCGGCATAGCTGCACGCCAGGACGAGGAGCGGCAGGACGGCGCCGAGCACCGGCCTGAGCCGGCCCGGTGAGCCGTGATCCGTCGAGATCTGGATGCGTCGTGGCATGCGCAGGTCGAACATCCGGCCCGGGTGCCGTGCAACCGTCCCCGGACCGGAGGCGGAGACGGCGGCTCGCGGGCGGTCAATTGCGGTTCGAGACGAACAGGAAGACGAGTCCGACGACGATGCCCGAGACGATGATCGGCTCGAGAACGTGCCCGATGTTCGACGGCGGCAACACCGGTCGCGTGAACGGATAGGATTGCCCCTCGAGGATCGACAGCTTGCCGGCCGGCACCTCGTCGATGGCGCGGGCGCGTCCCTCGCCACGCCAGGCCAGCGTCCCGTCGCCGGGATCGAGAACGGAGCCGGCGAGCGTCGCCACCGCCAGGCGCTCGATCCGCTTCGGGCCGAACAGGAAGGAGCGTCGCGCTCCGGTGTAGCGCAGGCCGAGCTCGACGACGTTCAGCTCGAGCTCCACGGCCCCTGGCAGCGAATCGGCGATCACCCGCGCCCCGCGCTCGGCGAGCGCCTCCCCGACCAGCTCCTTGACCATCCAGGAGGTCTCGTGCGGGTTGGCGAACCGGAGCTCGATCGGTGTGCCGGGCACCGGCACCGGGAACTCGGTCAGAAGATCACGCACCGCACGCCGCGCCACGTCGCGCACCTGATCGTAGTTGAGCGCCCAGCCCTCGTCCTCGTCGGCACGGGCGCCGGTCGCCGCGAGCCCGGACACCCCGAGGACGATGAGCCCGAACGCCAACACGGCGACTCGGCTGCCGCTGCGCGGACGGTCCATCCGCCTACCTCCTGCCCTGTCCGGCATCGCCCGATGACTCCCCGTGCCCCCACACCGGCGGCGGCGCCACCGGCGGCAGGTGCGTCGTATCGGCGCCAGACCTTACTGCCGTGATCCGGCTCACGTCAACGGGCGCCTCGCGCGCGTTGACGCGCGCGAACAGGTCGTGGGGCCCGCAGGCATCGACGCGCGCCCGGACCAGCGTGCCGGCCGATCCGGCGCCGTCCTCCAGCCAGACGGTGCCGTCGACCTCGGGAGCGTCCCAGGTCGACCGCGCCGGCGTGCGTCCATCCACCGGCGGGCCGTCGATCATCACCTCGATCAGCTCGCCGAGCCGCTCCTCGTGACGCTCGAGGGCCAGCCGACGGGCGAGAGCGACGGTCTCCTCGTAGCGCGCCGTGATCTCCGCCGGCGGCACCTGGGCGTCGTCTTCGCCGGCCGCGGTCCCCTCCTCGCGGGAGTACGGGAAGACGCCCAGCCGCTCGAAGCGGAACGACTCGAGCGCGTCGACCAGCGCCGCATGGTCTTCCGGCCGCTCGCCAGGATGACCGACCAGCACCGTGGTGCGGAGCGCGACGCCCGGGATGCGCTCGCGCAGGCGTTCGAGCAACCGGCGTTGCCGCGCAGCGCCGATGCCCCGGCGCATGCGCTTGAGCATGCGATCGGTGACGTGCTGGATCGGCACGTCGACGTAGGGCACGACGTGTGACAGTCCGGCGACGGCCGCCATGAGCCGCTCATCCCAGAACGCCGGGTAGGTGTAGAGCAACCGGATCCAGACCAGTCCCGCCACACGGTCCAGGGCGGCGAGCAGCCGCGGCAGCTCGGCGCGACCGCCGGGCAGGTCGGTGCCGTAGCCGGTCGTGTCCTGCGAGATCAGATTGAGCTCGCGCACGCCACCCTCCACCAGCCGCTCGGCCTCGGCGACCAGCGACTCGACCGGACGGCTGCGGAGCGGACCGCGGAGCGATGGGATGATGCAGAAGGCGCAGCGGTGGTCGCAGCCCTCGGAGATCTTGAGATAGGCATGGTGCGGCGGGGTCGACAGGACGCGCGCGTCGAGCGCGGCGATCGGCGCGCCGGGCGCACCGATGTGCACGCGCTCCTCGCCAGGCTCGCCGGCCAGCAGCCCGCTCACCACCGTCCCGATCTCGCCGAGGGCCCCCGTCCCCAGCAGGGCGTCGATCTCCGGCATCTCGCGGAGCAGCTCCCGCCCGTAGCGCTGGACCAGGCAGCCGGCAACGACCAGCGCCCGCAGGCGCCCCCGCTGCTTCTGACGCGCCACCTCGAGAATGGCGTCGATCGACTCCTCGCGCGCCGGCTCGATGAAGCTACAGGTGTTGACGATGGCGACGTCGGCGGTCCCCAGGTCGGCGGTGGTGGCGAGCCCGGCGCGATGCAGGATGCCGAGCATCGCCTCGGAGTCGACCTGGTTCTTGGGGCAGCCGAGGGTGACGCAGGCGACCGTCGGCCGCGCG
>JASFRE010000212.1:0-7514 GCA_050115055.1 Candidatus Eiseniibacteriota bacterium
CGAAACCACCCGAGCGGGCCGCGCCGGTTCGGGAAGGCGTGCGTCGCGACGTCGACCGACCTGTGCAGCCCATCCAACCAATCCAGTGTCAGCCTGACTCCGGGTGCCCGGGCGTCCATGGGCGCCCGGGTGCCCGGAGTGTGAGGCGTGCCGGCGTTTCGGCGTTCCGTTCCTGCATCCGCTTCTGTCCCGCCCAATCCCAAGACGAGGTGATAGAGTCGCCATCACTTCCGGGGGCGACCCCGCTCGCCTGCCCCGGGTGGCCGGTCGCGACCGCCGCCGCCGCCGGGAGCTGCTTCCGGTGATGGTCACCGGGGGAGGGCCGCATGTCGCGAGAATCCAGCGTGCTCTTGACCGGCGCCACGGGCTACGTCGGCGGCCGTCTGCTGCCGGCGCTCGAGGGCGCCGGCCATCGCGTGCGCTGCCTGGCGCGCCGGCCGGAGTTCCTCGCCGGGCGCGTCGACCCGCACACCGAGGTCGTGGCCGGCGACTGTCTCGATCCCGGATCGCTCGACGCTGCCATGGCGGGCATCGACAGCGCCTACTACCTGGTCCACTCGATGGGCGCGGGCGGCGACTTCGAGGACCTGGACCGGCGGGCAGCGGCCGGTTTCGGTGAGGCGGCCCGGCGCGCCGGCGTGCGCCGCATCATCTACCTCGGCGGCCTGGGGGCGCACGGCGAGCGACTCTCCCCGCACCTCCGCAGCCGGCAGGAGACCGGAGACGCGCTGCGGGCGGCGGGCGTGCCGGTCGTCGAGCTGCGCGCGTCGATCATCCTGGGTTCCGGCAGCCTGTCCTTCGAGCTCATCCGTGCCCTCGTCGAGCGGTTGCCGGCGATGATCTGTCCCAGGTGGGTGCACGTGCAGGCGCAGCCGATCGCCATCGAGGACGTCGTCGCCTACCTGATCGGCGCGCTCGGGCTGTCGGACGACGCGGTGCAGGTCTACGAGATCGGTGGCGCCGATCAGGTCTCCTACGCCGACATCATGCGCGAGTACGCGCGCCAGCGCGGCCTGAGCCGTGTCTTCATCCCCGTGCCGGTGCTCACCCCGAGGCTGTCGGCGCTGTGGCTCGGACTGACGACGCCGGTCTACGCACGGGTCGGGCGCAAGCTGATCGAGGGCGTGCGCAATCCGACCGTCGTCACCTCGGACGACGCCCTGCGGAGCTTCGACGTCCGACCGATGGGCCTGCGTGCGGCGATCGACCGCGCCATGCACAACGAGGACCGGCGCTTCGCCATGACGCGCTGGTCGGACGCGATCTCGTCCGCCGGTCATCCGAGGAGCTGGGGCGGCGTCCAGTTCGGCAGCCGGCTGGTCGACTCGCGCACGGCGCGGGTCGGCGTGTCCCCGGAGCAGGCCTTCACGCCCATCCGCCGGCTGGGCGGACAGCGCGGCTGGTACTACGGCAACTGGCTCTGGCGCCTGCGCGGTCTCATCGACCTCCTGGTCGGTGGTGTCGGTATGCGCCGCGGGCGTCGCGATCCGGATCACCTCGTTGTCGGCGACGCGCTCGACTTCTGGCGCGTCGAGGCGCTCGAGCCCGATCGTCGCCTGCGACTGGTGGCGGAGATGAAGCTGCCCGGTCGCGCCTGGCTCGAGTTCGAGGTCGAGCCGGCCGGCGACGGCTCGGAGATCCGTCAGACCGCCGTCTTCGATCCGGTCGGTCTGGGCGGCCTGCTCTACTGGTACGGGATCTTCCCGCTGCACGGCAAGGTCTTCGCCGGCTTGCTGCGGGCGGTGGCGGAAAGGGCGGAAGCATGCGCGTCGTCGTGACGGGTGCGACCGGCTTCATCGGCTACGAGGTGGCGCGCCAGCTCGTCGCGGCCGGGCTCCGACCGCGACTCGCCGTCCGCCTGCCGATGCGCGGCGCACGTCTCGCCCGGCTGCCCGCGGAGGTCGTCGCAGCCGATCTGGCGAGCGAGGCGAGCCTGGCGCGCGCCGTGGAGGGCATGGATGCCGTGATCCACCTGGGCGCACGCGCTGCATTCGAGCCCTACAGGCGCCTCCATCCGTCCATCGTCGAGGGCTCGCGACTCCTGGCGCGCGTCGCCGTCGCGGCCGGCGTCAAGCGCCTCGTCTACGGTAGCAGCCTCTTCGTCTACTCGAGCGTCGACGGATCGATCGGCGGCGAGACACCTCCGGCGCCGCGTCTCGACTACGGTCGCGCCAAGCTCGAAGCCGAGCGGCTGCTGTCGGAGGAGGCGGCGCGCCCGGCGCTCGGCTTGGAGGGTCTGCCGCTGCCGGCGCCGATCAGCGATCCATTCCGCGCCCAGGTGGCCGGCTTCTCGCTGCACGCGGCACGGCGCTTCGGAGCCGCCGACCGCGACGAGCTGGAGCGGCTGAGCCGGTATGGACTACGGGCGCCGTTCTCGCAGGAGCGGTTGCACCGGCGAAGCGACCGGTTCGATGACGGCGAGCGACGATGCCAGCATGACGCCGGCCAGGATCGAGGCGAGGCGGTGCGGAACGCCGCGTGACCTGAGCCGATCCCGAGGCTGCCTGGCCGGGGATGCCCGCCCATCCGACCCACGATGATGGATACCGCCCCCCGAGGCGCCTGACAGCCGCCGGGGTCATGGTGATGGGAACGGAGTCCCGGAATCGTCATGCGGCGGTGGAAACGACAAGGCGGCCCCACGGGGGCCGCCTTGCTCACTCGTTGCTCACTGTCCCATGTCCGCGCCGCTCAGCCCGCCGACTGCTCGCGGGAAGCGCTCGCGCGTGCGAGGTGGGTCGGGCCGCCTGCGCCCTCCCGCGTGGTGAGTCGGTGTCGCGATCACCGGTAGAGCGACTTCACCTGACCCCAGGAGGTCGTCTCGATGGCGACCGGGTCCTCCATGTAGAAGTCGACGTTGTCGTAGAAGATCCCCGAGGCCTCGTAGTTGGTCGCCACGTTGAGGAAGCCGAATTGGAAGATCTGGCCGTCCAGGGACGGGTCGATCTCGAGCGACAGCGAGTAGTCCGACCAGGTGACCGGGATGCTCGTCATGTCGATGGTGATGAAGTTCGTGGTGATGAAGCCAGCCCCCGGGTCCAGGGTCTTGATAAACGCCGCGGCGGTCGAGGCGCCCGCGATATCGCCAAGCTTGGCCTGGAAGTCGAAGACGTAGGTGTTGCCGACGTCGCCGGGGCCGATCATCTGCTCCTGGAAGACGTTGGACTCGATCAGGTTGCCGTTGCCGTGATCGACGTTCAGGTAGTCGCTGAAGACGACGAGCTGCTGCGCGCCCTGCGCCGGGCCACCCTCACCCGCGGCGATGGCGCAGAACGCCTCGCCGGTGTTGGGCGCGCCGAAGGGGCCGTACCCGTAGAGGTAATTCCAGGCCGGATCGAAGACATTCCCGAAGACCAGCCAGCCGTCATTGGCCAGCGCGTCGGGGTCGGACTGGACGAGCCCCTCGAAGTCCTGGCTGTAGGGCGTCAGCGCGAGCGCCGCGGACGACGCCAGGCAGAAGAGCGCGGCGACCGCCAGGGCAGTAGCATGCTTGTTCATTGTTTCAACCTCTCGTTGTCGGGATCCCGTTCGCTACCGAAGCCGTCGAGATCGGCCCTGCTCGATGCAGCAGCCGGTGGATGACCGATTCCGACTGTCGGAGCATACACTATGTTCGGCAGCCGAATCAAGTCAGAAAATACCCACGCATTTGTCTAGTGCTGGAATGGGAGCACCCACGGCCCGCCGGCCGCAGCACGGCACGGGCGCTCCATCGCTCGCCGGCAGTCCCGGGTATCTTCGGCGCCAGATGGGCACGCATGGCGCCGCCCGGGCATCCCACGCGGCGGACACCGGCACGCGCTTGCGGGGTCTGTAGACCTGGGTGCTTGACACGTCAAGAGGTCGGACGCATACTTTGATCGTAGCTCGAACAAACTCCCTGGCGCGCCCTGCCTTCCTAGTCCGTTGTCACGGGCGAGCTTGGGGACCGGCGTCGCTGCCGGGAGTGAGGAGCAGGCATGAACGACCCGATGCGATGTCTCGTCGCCACCGCCCTGGCGATGCTCGCCGCCACCGGCTGCGAGCGCGATCTCGACGGCCTCTCCCCGGTTCCCCCCAACACCGACCCGGTCGTTTTTGACGACACCTTCGGGGAGGGGGTCGACTACCAGGCTTTCCTCGGTTCCAGGGTGGACGCGGTCTCCATCGATCCGGAAGAACGCTACGTGGGGAGTGCCTCGCTCCGGGTGATCGTGCCGCCTGCCGGTGATCCTTCGGGCAGCTATGCGGGCGGCGCGTTCACCACCCGCGGGGCGCGCTCCTTCGCCAGCTACGACGCACTGACCTTCTGGGCGAAGTCGAGCGTTCCTTCGACCCTCGACGTCGCGGGCCTGGGGAATGACAACACCGGTACCTCGAGATTCGAGGCGAGCCGGACCGGCATCGAGCTGACCACGAGCTGGGCGAAGTACGTGGTGCCGATTCCCCTGCCGGAGAAGCTGACCGACGAGCGGGGTCTCTTCTATTTCGCCGAGGGGGCCGAGGACAGCGGCGGGCACACGATCTGGTTCGACGAGGTGAGGTATGAGACGGTCGGCACCGTCACCAATCCACGACCGGTCATGAGCTCGCGGACCGTGGACTCCTTCATCGGCGCCCGGTTGAGCGTGCAGGGCACCCGGACGGCCTTCGACGTCGACGGCGAGACGCAGATCATCGACCACCAGCCCGGCTACTTCACCTTCTTCTCCTCGAATGATACCGTGGCGACCGTCGCCGGCGGCGAGATCGAGGTGGTCGGAGCCGGTACCGCGACCATCACCGCCAAGCTGGACACGGTGGAGGTGCGGGGTGTGGTGACCGTGGTGGTCAGCGCTCCGCCCGACATCCCCGCACCCGTGCCGACGGCGAGCCCGGCGGATGTCATCTCGCTCTTCAGCAACGCGTACACCGATGTCCCGGTCGACACCTGGTCGGCCACCTGGGACGCTGCCGACGTGGCCGACATCCAGATCGCCGGCGACGACGTGAAGGCCTACACCGGCCTGCGCTTCGCCGGCATCGAGTTCACGTCGCAGCCGATCGATGCGACCGACATGACGCATTTCCACCTGGACGTCTGGGTGCCGGAGGGGAGCTCGCTCCGCATCAAGCTGGTCGACTTCGGTCAGGATGGGACCTTCGGCGGGGAGGGTGCGGACCGGGACAGCGAGGACGAGCTTGCGTTCACGCCGAGCACCGTACCGGCACTGGTGACCGGCGAGTGGGTGGCGTTCGACCTGCCGCTGACGGACTTCGTCGATCTCGAGGACACTGGACATCTTGCCCAGCTGGTGATCTCGGGCGACACGGACACGGTCTACATCGACAACGTCTACTTCCGCCGGTAAACGAGCGCGCGGGGGGCTGCAGGTGACGAATCAGGGTACGGCGCGCACGGGCAACGGGGCGCGCACGGGCAATGGCGCGCGCGCGGGTCATGGAGCGCGCACGCACCGTGGACGCAGCCACAGCGCCATGGTGCGCCCGCGACCGCTGGTCGACTCCATCCTGAGGCTCATCTGGAGCGAGCGGCGGATCTCGCGGGCCGAGATCGCCCGGACCACCGAGCTGTCGCGATCCACCGTCTCCGAGATCGTCGGCGGTCTGTTGCCGACGGGACTGATCGCCGAGGTCGGCCCCGGCAAGTCGAGCGGCGGCAGGCGACCGATCATGCTCGAGTTCCAGGATGACGCCTGCACGATTCTCGGCGTCGATCTCGGGGCGGCGCACGTGACAGTCGTCCTCACCGATTTGCGCGGTCGCGTGTTGGCCGCCGAGCACCGTCGCCATCCGGTGCGGACCGATCCGGAGGGGACGCGTGAACTCGTCGCCGAGCTCTGCGACGCCTGCGTGATGACGCGCCGCCAGAGCACGCTGCGGCTGGTCGGCGTCGGCGTCGCGGTGCCGAGCCCGATCGACCCCAAGCACCCCGACCGAGTCTCCGAGCTGGTGCTTCCGGACTGGCGTGGGCATAGCGGTCTCGAGGGGCTGCGCGTACGCTTCGGGGCGCCCTTGCTGGTGGACAACGACGCGAACCTGGGGGCGCTGGCGGAGCACTGGTGGGGCGCCGGTCGAGGCGTCGACGACTTCGCGTACATCAAGCTGGCCACCGGCATCGGTTCGGGTCACGTCGTGGGCGGCGAGATCTATCGTGGTGCGACCGGCGTCGCCGGCGAGATCGGTCACCTGGCGATCGATCCACACGGAGGACCGTGCCTCTGCGGTCTACGTGGCTGTCTGGTCACTCTGGTCGGCGCCCAGGCGATGGTGGCCAGGGCGCGCGAGCTGCTCGCCGACCAGCCGGACAGCGCGCTGGGACGTCGCGATCTTGACATCACCGCCATCGAGGAGGCCGCGCTGGGCGGCGACGCGCTAGCGCTCGTCCTGGTGCGGGAGGCGGCGGAGTACCTGGGCATCGCGCTCGCCGGGATGCTCAACCTGATGAACCCCGCGCGGGTCATCCTGGGAGGCGGTCTCTCCCGGCTCGGTGAGTTGCTGCTCGAGCCGGTGCGCGAAACCGTGCGGACCCGCACGCTGGTCAGCTCGCTCGACGCGTCGGAGATCCGCACGAGCGAGCTCGGTCCGCAGGCGGTCGCCCTCGGCGCATCGACGCTGGTACTGAAGACCGCCCTTGACGATTCGAGCCTCTTCCCACCCCCGGCAGCTCGCAACGGAGTGCGCTGATGCGTCGTCCAGATCTCCTGGTCACCGCCCTCCTGGTGGCGTTGACCGCCTGGGGCAGCAGCTGTGAAGAGGACGACTTCGAGCGGCGACTGGTCTGGGAGGACGAGTTCGAGGGGCCGGCCGGGCAGCTTCCGGACGCCACCCGCTGGCGCTTCGACGTCGGCACCGGCTGGGGCAACGCCCAGCTCGAGTACGACACTGCCAGGCCGGAGAACGTCGCGCTCGACGGCGCCGGTCACCTCGCCATCGTCGCGCGCGAGGAGGCCTACATCGGACGCGACTACACCAGCGGTCGGATCAATACCTCGGGGCTCTTCGAGTACGAGCGCGGTCGCTTCGAGGCGCGCATCCGCCTGCCGGTCGGTCAGGGGATCTGGCCAGCCTTCTGGTTGCTCGGCGCCAATTTCGACGAGGTCGGCTGGCCGACCTGCGGCGAGATCGACATCATGGAGTACCGCGGCCAGGAGCCGAACGTGGTCCACGGCAGCCTGCATGGACCGGGCTACTCGGGGGGCGCGGCGCTGACCGGACGCTACGTCCGCCCCGGAGAGGGCTTCGACGCCAACTTCCACGTCTTCGCGGTCGACTGGGATACGGCGCGGATCAGCTGGAGCGTCGATGAGGTGCGCTACCAGACCATCTCCGCCGGCGACCTCCCGCGAGGGGCATCGTGGGTCTTCGGCAATCCCTTCTTCATCATCCTGAACGTCGCGGTGGGCGGTAACTTCGTCGGCGCGCCGGACTCGACGACCAGCTTTCCGCAGACCATGCTCGTCGACTGGGTGCGGGTCTACTCATGGGAATCGTGAGCTCCACCGTCAGGCGTCTCGTCCTGCTCCTGCCGCTCT
>JASFRE010000213.1:0-7508 GCA_050115055.1 Candidatus Eiseniibacteriota bacterium
GACAGGAGGTAGGCCTTGTGGATCGTGACCGGCCTGGCGCGCAGCTCCGACACGGGAGTCATCACCTTGACGTGGTCGGGTCCCGACACCGACGGCTCGACCCGCGACAGGTCGAGGGTGATCGTCTGCGCGTAGACGGCGTCGGCATCGGCGGCCGGCGGCGCGGCGCGCAGTGCCGCCAGGCGCTCGCGCGTCAGGTCGCCGCGGTTGCGCTCCTCGCGTTCGAGCAGTGCGAGACGTGCCTCGAGCCAGTCGATCGTCCGCAGGTCGCAGCAGAAGACGCCCGCCAGGGCGCCCCACTCGGTGGTCATGTTGGCGATCGCCATGCGCTCCTCGATCGACAAGGTGGCCACGCCGGGCCCGGTGAACTCGACCGCGTGGTTGAGCACCTCGTCGCTCGCGAAGCGCCCGCACAGCGTGATGATCACGTCCTTGCCGCTGGCCCCGGGGCGCAGCTGCCCGCGCAGCTCGACGCGCGTGATCGGCGGCACCTGGTACCAGGTGGTGCCGGTCGCCCACAGCGCCGCGGCATCGGTGCGCACCACCGGCGTCCCGAGTGCGCCCAGCGCCCCGTAGAGATTGGAATGGCTGTCACTCGCCACGACCATGGTGCCGGGCAGCACGAAGCCCTCCTCGCACATGACCTGGTGGCCGATGCCGCGCCCGGCCGGGTAGAAACGGATCCCGTGCTCGTCGGCGAAGGCCTCGATCGAGCGGTACTTGGCGAGGTTCTCGTCGCTCGTGTTCTGCACGTCGTGGTCGATGCAGAAGACCGGCTGCCGCGGGTCGTGGACGCGGCTGGCGCCGATCGACCGGAACTTCGACATGACCGGCGCCGTGTTGTCGTGGGTCATGACGTGCGCCGGGCGGACGGCCAGGAAGTCGCCCGAGCGGACGACCTGGCCGGGTTCCAGCTCCGCGGCGTGCGACTGTGCGATCTTCTCGATCAGCGTCTGAGGCATCTCTGGTCTCTCCGTACTTGTGCCCGTGCCCGTGCGTGCGTGTGGTCGTGCCCGTGCGTGCGTGTGGTCGTGCCCGTGCGTGCGTGTGGTCGTGCCCGTGCGTGCGTGTGTCGTGCCCGTGCGTGCGTGTGTCGGCGCGTGTGCTGGCCCGGCCGGCCACCAGCCGGTCAGTCGTACAGGCGCACCCCCAGTCGATCCTCGACCAGCCGCACCCACATGGCGACGCCCTGGTCGATCAGGCGGTCGTTGAACTCGTAGTCGGTGGCGTGACACATGGCGTTGGTGCGGCCCGGCTCGGCGCCGCCCAGGAAGAAGAAGCAGCCCGGGCGCTCGCGCGTGTAGTAGGCGAAGTCCTCGGAGGCGAGGATCGGCAGGTCGGCGCCCGAGACGTTCGCCTCCCCGAACACCGAGCGGCCGACGCGTAGCACGTGCCCGGTCGCCTCGGCGTCATTGACGAGGACCGGGTACATCCGCTCGAAGGTGCACTCGGCGCGGGCACCGAAGGCGGCCGCGGTCTGCTCGGCGATGACCCGCACGCGCGACTCGACGGTGCCGTAGTCATCCTCGTCGAGGACCCGGATCGTACCGGTGAGGTCGACCGTGTCGGGGATGACGTTGTGGACCTCACCGCCCGAGATCATGGTGATCGACACGACCGCCGCATGCCGGCAGTGGATCGTGCGCGACACGATCGACTGCAGCGCCGTTACCACGTGCGAGGCGGCGAGAATGGGATCGATGGCGAGGTGCGGCTGCGACGCGTGTCCGCCCTTGCCTTCGACCCGCACCGTGATCATGGCGACCCGGGCCATCGTCGGACCGGCGATCGCGTGCAGCGTCCCGAGGTCGAAGCGCGGCCAGTTGTGACAGCCGTAGACCTCGTCGATGCCGTCGAGGGCGCCCTCGCGGATCATCACCGGCGCCCCGCCGGGGCCTTCCTCGGCCGGCTGGAAGAGCAGCCGCACGGTCCCGGGCAGCCGCGCGGTCGCCGCGGCCAGGAGCCGCGCCGCGCCGATCAGCATGGTCATGTGACCGTCGTGACCGCAGAGGTGGGCGACGCCGGGGCGCTCCGAGCGATGCGGGAGGTCCGGATTGGCCTCGGTCATGCGGAGCGCGTCGATGTCGGCGCGCAGGGCGATCGCTGCCGGCCGCCGGTCGTGGCCGGCGGGATGCTCGCCGCCGCCGGCCGGCGCGTGGGCTGCCGTGCCGCTGCCAGCCGGCGCGTGGGCTGCCGGGCCGCCGCCAGCCGGCGCGTGGGCTGCCGGGCCGCCGCCAGCCGGCGCGATGTCGGCGACGAGGCCGGTCCCGGCGCAGTCGCGCGGTGCGAGGCCGGCGGCGCGCAGCACCTCGCGGAGCCGCGCCTGGGTGCGGGTCTCCTCGAAACCCGGCTCGGGATGGCGATGCAGATCATGGCGCAGCGCGAGGAGCTCGTCGTGGATGGCGGCGATGGCGTCGGTCAGTCGTGGCATGGCGTGCTCGCGGCAGGGACGTGCGCGGGGGGCCGGCGGCTCGACGCGTCACCGGAGCCGCGTCGCGATCCCCGCCGTCACCTCGAGCCGCGGAGGCTAGCACAACCGTCGTGGGGGCAGAAGCGCGGCGCGCGCCACCGGCCGCGCGCGCGCCACGCCGGAGTCAGCGCGTCCAGACCAGCCTGAGCGGTGCGACGCGGGCCGGCAGTCCCTCGATGCTCAGGAAGTAGACCCCCGACGGCAGGTCGCGTCCACCGAGGATCCGGCTCCAGGCGATGCGCTGGTGTTCGCCGCCCGCGACCAGGTCGTGGCGGAGCACCAGGCGGCCGAGCGGATCGTGCAGTCTGAGCGTCACCGCACGGACGGCGTCGCCGCCGCCGCTCCACTCGATGAAGCCCGCCGCCGAGCGCAGCGGGTTGGGAATGGCGCGCAGCGTGACGGCCGGTGCCGGGGTCGTGGCACCGGCGATCGCCGTCGTCCCGCAGCCGGCCGGCAGTGCCCCGATCAGGCCGCAGCTGCCGGACTGCGGCGGTGCGCACGGCGAGGACTCGTCGATCCCGAGGTCGCCGCCCGCCGCGTCGCAGAACAGCGGGTCCCCGGCGATGTTGCCGGCGACACCCAGCTGTCCGGAGAGGCAGCCGACCCAGTCGCCGCCGGCGTTGCCGAAGACGTCGGTGCAGCTCGCCGTGGCCGTCGCGCCACCCTCGC
Source organism: Candidatus Eiseniibacteriota bacterium (assembly GCA_050115055.1). Taxonomy (GTDB): domain Bacteria; phylum Eisenbacteria; class RBG-16-71-46; order CAVPCR01; family CBDCWB01; genus JASFRE01. The sequence goes on from JASFRE010000213.1 coordinate 3,140, forward strand.
AACGGACGGCCTCGCCGGCCGTGCCGAAGGCGATGATCGTGTTCTCGATCGAGGCGCTGGCGGGCGCCGAGGCGTTCCAGACGTGCAACGCGCCGCCGAGCGCCCCGTCGCTGGCGTAGAGCGTGCAGCCATCGAGCAGTGCGTCGCCGTCGAGCACCTGGACGGCGGCGCCGGCGCCGGCGCTGTTGCGGTCGAAGACGCAGCGGGTGTACGTCGCCATGCCGCCGTTCGCGAAGCAGGCGCCGCCCCGCGTCCCCGCCAGGTTGTCGATGAACCGGCACTCCTCGAACGTGGGTTCCGAGTCGAGGATGGCGACGGCGCCGCCGACGCTGGTCGCGGCGTTGCCGGTGAAGTCGCTGCCCGTGATCTGCGGGTGGCTCGTCTCGCCGAAGCTCATGATCGCCCCGCCCATGCTCTGCGCCACGTTGTCGGTGAAGGTGCAGTCCTCGATGAGGGGCGAGGCGTTGCCACTGCACCAGATGGCGCCACCACGCTTCGCCATGTTGTCCTCGAACACGCAACCGGTGATCACCGGCGTGGCGACGTTGGCGCACCAGATGGCGCCGCCGTGTCCGGCATAGGTCGAGTTGCCGCCGGCATCGTTGCCGCGGAAGGTGCAGCCGGTGACGACGGGGGAGCCGCTGGAGATCCAGAGAGCGCCACCGGAATCGGCGCTGTTGTCGATGAAGTGGCAGTCGCGGAGGGTCGGGTCGGCGAGATGGCAGTAGATCGCACCGCCATCGTCGTCGAGCAATCCGTTGCGAATCGTGAAGCCCTCGACGACCGTCGCGGGACTCTCGCCGCCCAGCATGAGGATGCCGCGCGCCGCGAGCTGGCAGTCGATGAGGGTCACGTCCGCGCCGCCCGACGACCGCAACACGCGGTCGATCCCGCCGAAGACGAGGTTGGTGTTGCCGCTGCCCTGGTAGGTTCCCGGTGCCACGAGCACGGTATCACCGGCAGCGGTCGCGTCGATGCCCGCCTGGATGGTCGGCTGGTCGCCCGGTACGTGAACGACCGCGGCGAATGCGCTCGCGGACACGGCAAGCATGCCGACGAGCACGAGCGCACCCGAGCGAACACAACGATGCCGGTTCATGTATGATCCCTCCTCAAGGGAGCGGGAGCGAGACGAGCCTCGAGGTGTCTGCGCATGCAAGGTCTGGAGCCGTGGACAGATGCTGGAGTATAGCAACATGCCGTCCGCACCGAGGAGGGAGGGTTCGCGTACCGGTTCCGTGTGAGCCATGGTCCGGGGCCGCGCGTCCCGGCCGGTGCGCGGCGTCGATCTCAGCAAACCTGCAATCGAGATTGGAGAGCGCTCGATGAGCGATCCACATGAAGCGCGCGAGGACTGTCCACGCTGCGGCGGCAGTGGAACGGTCGGAACCGTCGCCTGCCCTCTCTGTCACGGGGCCGGCTTTCTCGCCTTCCAGGTTGCACAGCTTGCCGAGGGATATCGCAGCCTCATTCGCAATGCCATGATCCGCCACGTCGAGGTCCTCGACGCCGCCGAGGCGGGCAAGATCGACAAGTCGGCCTACTTCAGGGAGATCCGCCTGCTGGCCGGGACGCTCGAAGAGCACGGTTTCAGTCCGCTCGAGATCCTGACCATGCCGCAGAAGTACCTGCGCATGATGGTGGCACGCTGGACCGAGGAGGCCGGGAGCGACGCCGGCAGCAGTGAGGAGACGGCGGCCGGCGATCGCGGCGAGGAGAATCCTGCCCACCGTGAGGCCGGCGGTGCCGGCGAGGCCGGGCCACCCTCCTCATGACGCGATTCGCCATCATCATCGACCGGGCCGGCGACCGAGACCTCGAGGCCGCGGTGGGCACCTGCTGCGAGGTGATGACCCGCGGCGGGAGCCACGAGCAGCGCTCGACGATCGTCCGGCCACCCTTCGCGGCGCTGGCGCTCGCTCACGCGCCAGGCTCGCCGTTCGTCGAGCATGGCCCGGGGCCGGGCGTGGGGACTGGTCCGGGACGCGGCGGTGGCCACGCGGCCGGGGTGGTCACCCTGCCGATCGGGATGACCCCGCGCGGGGTCGAGGCGGACGTCGAGTCACCGATGGCGGCGCCGACGACGTCACCGACGACGTCACCGACGGCGGCACCGACGGCGGCACCGGAGGAAGCGCCGCGTTCATCGCCCGCCGCCGGACCGCGCTGCCTGGTGCGCTGGGATGCCGGCACCCGCCAGCTCGTGGTGGCGAGCGAGCCGCACGGGCAGATCCCCATCTTCTATCTGCACCGCCCTGATCTCACCATCGTCGCCAGCGAGGTCAAGGCGATCTGGGCCCTGGAGCGCGCGCGGCTCGAGGTCGATGCCGACGGTGTCGCCGATCTCATGACCCTCGGCTACTGCCTGGGCGACCGCACGCTCTGGCGCCAGGTGCGCTGCGTGCCTCCCGGCGTGCACCTCACGCTCGGTGACGGGACCCACGGGCTGCGCACGGTCGTCCGACCGCGCTTCTCGGACGCGCGCCGCGTGGCGCTCGAACCGGTCATCGAGGAGCTCAATCGGGCGCTGGTCGACATCCTCGAACTCCAGCACCGGCAGGCCGGTGACGCCACCATCGCGCTGTCGGGGGGCATGGACTCGCGCTACGTGCTGGCGGCGGCGCGCCGCGTCTGGCCCGGTCTCGACTCGTTCACCTTCGGTCATCCGGGAGGGGTCGACCTGCCGCTCGGTGCCGAGCTCGCGCGACGGGCCGGCATTCCGAACCGTGCGCACCTGATCCCGGAGGACTACCTCTCGCGGTGGGCACCGTTCGCGGTCTGGCGCACCGACGGCTTGGTCAGCTGCGTCCGGGCCTACGGTCTCGACGTCTGTGTGCTGGAGGCGCAGCGGACACACCACGTGCTGAACGGCATCGGCGGCGATTTCCTGCTCGGTGGCGCCTTCGTGCGTCCACGACATCTCGCGCGGCGTGCCGGGGCGGGCGAGCTGGCGCGCACCGTGCTCGCGATCCAGCGCTTGCGGCGCGCCGGTCAGGACGGTCTCGCGGAGGTCTTCAAGCCCGAGCTGGCCGCGCAGCGTGCAACCCCGGCGGTGGCGGTGCTCGAGGAGCTCTTCCGGCAGTACGGGCACGCGCGCATGGGGAACGATCTCCTCTGCTATTGGCTCCGTCACTACTGCGCCCGCTCGACGGCGATGGGCCTGGTGCTGGAGGCGCCGTTCCTGAGCCACATCGGGCCGCTGGTCGACCCGGCCTTCATCGAGGCGGCGGCTGCCCTGCCGCTCGAGCAGCGCTTCATGGCGCGCGGTCTCCGGCGCGCCTTGCAGCGGCTGGCGCCCGAGTTCATGGCGGTCCCCTGGCCGCGCTACGGGCTGGCGCCCCGTGCCCCGTGGCCGCTCCTGGCGCTCGGCCGTCTGGGACTGCGATGGGGACTCTGGGGGGACCGGCAGTCGTTCTTGGCGCGGCCGCACCTGCCATGGATGCGCGGCGTGCTGCTCGAGCGCGACACCTTCGAGCACGGCTTCTTCCTGCCGACCTACATCATGCAGCTCATCGAGTCCTACGAGGCCGGGGCGGCGGGCAGCGAGAACGAGCTCGGCATGGTGCTGTCGATCGAGCTCTGGCGGCGGATCTTCGTCGAGGGAGAGACCGGCATCGCCGAGCCGCCCGCCCTGGCCTGATCCGTCGCCGGCTCCGGCCGGCTCCGCCCCCGGCGCCGCGCCGGTCGCCGGCGATCAGCCGCCGTCGATCAGTCGCCGTCGATCGAACGGCGTCCGTCAGCCGTCGTCGATCAGACGGCGTCGGTCAGCCGCCGTCGGCGAGCCCCTCGAGGAGCTCGACCTCCATCCGCGTGCGGTCCTCCCAGGACATGAAGCGCTCGCGGGCCAGGGCGCGGCCGCGCTCGCCGAGCCGGCGCGCCAGGGCGCGGTCGGCGGCCAGGCGCGCCACGGCGGCGGCCATGGCGTCGACATCGTCGAGCGCGACCACGAGCCCCGTCTCGCCGTCACGCACCGTGCGCCGTGTGGTCCCGGCGTCCATGGCGACGACCGGCAATCCGCACAGCATCGCCTCGCAGGTCGGCAGGCCGGCGTTGGTCAGATTGTGCGGCGCGACGTAGAGATCGACGGCGGCCATCAGATCGGGAACGGTGGCGTGGTCGACCGCGCCGAGGAAGCGCACGCGGTCGCCGACACCGAGGTCGTGCGCGAGCCGCTCGAGCTGGTGCCGCAGGTGGCCGTCGCCGCCGATCAGTGCATCGACCCGCGGCGCACCGGCGTCGCGCGCCAGCACCGCAATCGTGCGGATCACGCGGTCGATGCGTTTGAGGGGTGCCATGTTGCCCAGCGTCAGGGCGTAGACGCGGTCGGGTGCCAGCCCGAGACGGGCGCGGAGCGCCGGATCGCCCCCCG
>JASFRE010000214.1:0-7474 GCA_050115055.1 Candidatus Eiseniibacteriota bacterium
CTCCAGGAAGCGTTGGTAGGCGACACGCGCCGCCGGCCGGTCGCCGAGCACCTGACAGACGCGCCCCAGGTTCAGGTAGATCGAGGCGCGATGGGGATCGCGCGCCAGCGCCGCGCGATAGGCCTCTGCCGCCGCGCGCGGGCGCCCGAGGATCGCGTAGGCGTTGCCGAGGTTGTTGTGCGTGTCGGCGTTGCCGGGCACCAGCGCCAGCGCCCGCTCCAGGTAGACGACGCACGAGTCGAGATCGCCGCGGCGGCCGAAGGCGGCCCCGAGATTGTTGAGCGCGTCGGCGTTGGTCGGGTCGAGCGCCACGGCCTGGCGCAGGTGCTCGATGGCCGCGTCGAGTCGCCCCGCGCGGCCGAGCGCCGCGCCGAGGCCGGTGTGAGCGCGGGCACTCGAGGGCGCGTGCTCGAGGGTGGCGGCGAACAGCGTGGCACTGTCCCGCCAGTCGGCGCAGCGTCGGACCGAACGCACGCCGAGCAGCACGACGGCGACCGCCAGCGCCCCGCGGGCCAGCCAGCGCAGTTCGCCACCGGCCGCCGCCAGGCGGTCGAAGCCGAGGCCCACGAGCCAGAAGAGTCCGAGTCCCGGCAGGTAGAGCCAGTGCTCGGCCATCGCCGCGTTGAGCTTCCAGAGATTCGACACCGGCAGCAGGCCGACCGCGAACCAGGCGACGGCGACCACCACCGGCCGGCGGTCATCGGGCCGCCGCACGAGGACCGCCACCAGCGCCACCAGCAGCAGCCACGGCAGCAGGTAGCCCGGATCGCGCCACGGGTCCGGCAGCACCAGCCGCTCCATGTGCAGGACGTCGGGCCACAGCAGGATGCGCGCGTAGCTGGCGTAGGTGGTGGCGATCGCCGGCAGGTCGAGACCGGCCGGCGCGCCGCCGCCGGCCTCGCCGAGGAGGCTGGCGCGCAACGCCAGGTAGCCGGCCGCCAGCGCCAGGTGGACGCCGAGCACCGGCCACGGCCGCCCGGCCGATCGCCGCGCCGTCGCCGGCCGCCCGCCGGCCGGCGCTGCCGGCACGACCCAGGTCACCAGCGCCAGCAGGAGCGGCACGACGAGCGCCATCTCCTTCGCGAGCAGGGCGAGGGCGTAGCACAGGCCCGAGAGCGCCAGCTGCCAGGGCCGGCGGTCCGCGAGGTAGGCGATCCAGCTCCCGATGCAGCCCAGGCTGGCGGCCAGCAGCAGCAGGTCGGCGCGGCCGGCCACGTAGACCACCGACTCCGAGGCGGCCGGATGGACGGCGAAGAGCAGGGCCGCCGCCCAGGCGGCGCGCCGTCGTCCCGGCCACAGACGATCGAACACCCACAGCACCAGCAGGCTGTTCAGGGCGTGCAGGAGCAGGTTCGAGAGCCGCAGCGTCCAGGGCCGCAGGGGCTGATCGCCCCACACCGCCAGGTCGGCGCGGTAGCTCAGCATCTGCAGGGGCCGGTAGAAGTCGACGTCGCGACCGGCCCCCGCGAAGATGCCGTGGGTCACCAGGGCGGCCAGGTCGCCATCCCGCAGGAAGCGGTTTTGGACGATGAGCTGCAGGTCGTCCCAGACGAGGTCGTTGGGCAGCGACGGCAGGTAGACGGCGATGGCGAGGAGTGCCGGCAGGAGGAGCGCGGCGAGGCGCGCGACCGACCGGCGACGGCTGGCGGGGCGGCGACGGCCGGACGGGGCGGCCGCGGCGCGGCGCGGCGCCGCGCGTCGCGAGTGGCGGCGGCGGTCTGCGGCGTGACGGGCCGGCAACGGCGGTCCCTTCGCGGCGGGTGAGCCCGGCCAGCGGCGGGGCGGGGCGGGGCGCCACGCGGGCTGGTGCCTGGTGTCTGCGGCGCACCGGGGGAAACGGCGAGGCCCCGGACGCGGAACGTCCGGGGCCCGCGAAACGGGTAGGGGGTGCTAGCCCTTTGCCTTCGCTGGCCGCAAGCGTCAGCATCCAGGCCGCACCCCCATCGATCGCTTCAAGCTCTGGGGTGCACGAAGAGCCCCTTGCGGCCCGCGCGAGATTCACGGGATCGATCGGACCGCAGTGTAGGAGTTGCCACCGAGGATCGTCAAGGCCTCCCGGCGCCGCCCGGTACGTTCCTCCACCGGCCTTCCGCTCCTGAGTCCCCCCGGCGCCCTCGCCTACCGGAGCATCACGAGCTTGCCGCTCAGCACCGCCCCGGCCACCTCGTAGCGCACGAAGTAGGTGCCGCTCGCGGCCAGCCGGCCGTTGCGGTCGCGACCGTCCCAGCGCGCCGCCATCTCGCCCGCCGGCACCGAGCCTCGCAGCAGCTCGCGCACCAGCCGGCCCTGCACGTCGTAGATCGCCAGCCGCACCGGACGCGTGCCGCCGCCGGCGTCGCCCGGCACCTCGAAGCGCAGCGTCGTGGTCGGGTTGAACGGGTTGGGGACCGCCGGCAGCAGACGGGCGCGGGTCGTGACCGGGCTGGCGGCCGGCGGGTCCGAGACGCCGATCGAGGTGAAGGGCACGTCGGAGCGCCCGGTGTTGCGGCTGTCGTGGCGGAAGAACGGCCAGTCGAGCCGGTCTCCCTGCACCGGGCCGGGCAGGTCCCAGACGTAGACCTTGCGGTCCATGCAGATGAGCGCCATCTCGAGCAGGCCGTCGCGGTCGACATCCCAGAGGGTGACGCCGCCTCGCACCTCGCCGCGCAGCGCGATCGGGAAGCCGGCCGCCTCGGTGCCGTCGTGGTTCCAGCCGTAGACCATGCCATCCTCGGCACCGACGACGATCTCCATCCGGCCGTCACCGTCCAGGTCGGCCACGGTCGGCGTGCACTGCGTGGCGCCGCCGGCCAGCGCTTCCTGGGCGAAGGGCACGTCCTCCCAGCCGGGCAGCAGGTTGCCGGCCAGGTCCCAGACCCGCATGTGGCCGTCGCTGGCCGCGAACACGATGTCGAGCTCGCCGTCCGAATCGACGTCGGCGACCACCACCGAGCTCGTGTGCCCGAAGTCGCTCTCGGTCGCCACGCGCCGCGGCCAGCCCGGCAGGGGGGTCGTGTCGCCGTGCATCACGTAGAGCGAGTCGTCCTCGGCCGCGAACAGGATGTCGTCGAGGCCGTCCCCGTCGAGATCCACCAGCGCCGGCGAGGCGGTGACCTGACCGCCGGCCAGGAAGGGCCAGCCGGGCAGCAGGTTGCCGGCCAGGTCGAAGGCGTAGACATAGCCGGAGCTGTGGTTGGTGGTGACGACGATCTCGCGCAGCGGTCCGCCGGCGATGTCGCCGGCGCCGGGCGAGGCGTAGAGGAACGAGGTCGGCGTGTCGTAGAGCACGCCGTTGGTGTCCGGGTTCTGGTCGCCGTCGACGAGTTCGGTGCCGTCGTGATGCCAGGCGTAGACCTTGCCCTGCAGACCCGAGACCGCGACGATCTCGAGATCCCCGTCGAGGTCCAGGTCGTCGACCAGCGGGCTCGCCCAGTTGAAGTCGCCGCCGATCGGCTGCGGCCAGCCGGGGAAGGGGACGCCGGCCGAGTCCCAGACGTGCACCTGCGCGTCCCGCCAGGCGACGCCGATCACCTCGAGCAGCCCGTCGTCGTCGAGGTCGGCGACCGCCGGCGTGGCGTGGAAGCCGAAGTCGCCGTCCTGACCGTCGGTCGAGAAGACGCCGCTGGTCTGCGGGTTGCCGTCGCCGTCACGCAGCTCCTTGCCGTCGGCATGCCAGACGTAGACCGCGTCGGAGCCGGTGATGATCTCGAGACCGTGATCGCCGTCCACGTCGTCGATGATGACGCCGGCCGGCGACGGCTGCCCGGTCTCGATCGGCCAGCCGGTGGCGAGCGGCGGGTTGGTGGTGGCCGAGATGATGGTGCTCGGCACGCTGGCGTTGAAGGAGGAGTCCCGGGTGACCACGTAGTAGTAGTAGCGGGTCAGTCCGGGCAGGTTGGCGTCGGTGTACCGCGCCGAGCCGTCGGCCGTGAACGGATTGACGCGCTCGTAGCCGCTGAACGGCTGGTCCGAGCGGTAGACGTCGTAGCCCTTGATGTCGGTGTCCGCCGGTGGCTCCCACTCGAGGGTGATGGTGCTCTGCGAGCCGAAGGCGGTGAGCTCGGAGACCGAGATCGGCGGCACGAGGTCGGCGAGGTCAACCCGCCGCACGCCGTACTGGTCGGACCAGGTGAGCTCGAGCAACAGCTCCTCGACGACGGCGGTGGGGGAGAGGCTGAAGGCGAAGGGGGCGCCGGCGACCGGCGTGCCCGGTACGAGATCGCCGAACGACACGGAGCTGCCGGTCACCGTCACCTCGGGGTCGGGCTGCATCGTGGCGCGATTCAGGACGCGCAGCGTGCCGGCCACGGCGGCGGCCGGGCCGGTGCCGTTGTTGCGCAGCGTCACCGCGTACTCGATCGACTCGCCGGGCTCGGCGATGCCGTTGCCGTTGCCGCCGGGCAGCGGATCGCCGATCTGGTGCGCGTAGTGCTCGAGGGCGACGCCGTGCACGGGGAGCGTGAAGCGGTCCTGCCAGGTGCGGGGGCCGGCGGTGATGGTCAGCAAGAAGACCGGTTGAAAGGCCTCGGGGGCGTCGGCGCCCAGCGTCACCAGGAAGTGGCCGGAGCCGCTCGAGGCGCCGCCGCTGGCGATGGTGCCGTAGGCGACCGCCGGCTGGTTGATCGTCAGGTCGGGGCCGCTCTCGGGGCTCGACAGCTCGGCGTCGACCGAGCTCGCCTGGGAGCCGCCCGAGTTGCGCAGGGTGACTACCAGCTCGACGACCTCGCCGGCGTCGGCGGCGCCATTGCCGTTGCCGCTCGACTGGCCGACGGCGTCGTCGTCGACCTCGACGGTGAGGAGGTGCACGAAGGGCTCGCTGGTGTCGAGCGCCTCGCAGCTGCCGGTGTAGGGGACGTACCCGGGTCGGGTCACGGTGACCGAGATCTCGCCGAGGAGGGCCGGGTTGAAGGGCACGACGGCCATGCCGGCGGCGTCGGTCCAGGCGTGCGCGAGGGCGTCACCGGGCTTCCAGAGCGTCACCCGGCCGTCGGCGAGCGGATCGCCGCCGGCCGCCGCCGAGACCTCGAAGCTGCCGCTCCCGAGGACGTAGCCCGGCGCGTGGTCGACGTCCATGGTGACCGGCTGCCGGTGCCAGAGCGGGGTCTCGGGATCGCCGAGCAGGTTCATCGCGAACAGCATCCAGCGCACGAAGTTCTCGCCGTTGGCGCCGGCGACGAACGGCAGCTTGGACAGGCCGAGGGCCTCGCCGAAGGCCACCAGGGTGTCCTCGAAGGCGAGGCGGAAGAACTCGTTCTGGATGTCCTGGGCGGCGCCGACGTTCGACAGGCGCGAGCTGCCGATGTAGGCGATGCTGCCGCCGTCGGGGTTCTTGAGGAAGCGCTCGCCGATGCAGTTGAAGTCGTAGGCGCCCGAGGCGCAGTTGATGGCGTAGACCAGCGGCAGTCGATCGCCGTTCACGAGCTGGTTGATCGAGGCGTTGGTCAGGGTGCCGTTGCCGACCGACATCGACGTCCGCCAGCCGTGGCCGACGTGCACGACGACGCCGAAGCCCGAGTTCATGGAGTCGACGACCGTCGCCTCGGTCTCCGGCAGCGCCCCCGGGTAGGACTGGTAGTGCTCGTACATCCGCACGGCGCGGAAGCTGGGCGGGAAGTAGGCGTAGGTCTCCTCGCAGAGATCGGCGCCGTCCAGGTTGGGCGTCAGCTGCTCGCCGAGCAGCAGCACCGAGGCCGGGTAGAGCGCGTCGACGGCCGGCGCCTGCTCGTAGGCGATCGTCTTGTCGACGAACAGCGCGGCGTCGTCCACGGTGATCGTCGGCGCCCGGCCGACGTAGAGCTCCGGCAGGAAGTCGACGCTGTCGCCGGGGGCCGGGAAGGCCGGCGGCTCGCCGAAGAAGTGGTCGCCGTCGTCGTTCCAGTTGCCGTCCAGGCAGGCGTAGTAGAGGTCGGTCGGGATGAGCTCGTCGGGCTCGGACAGCCGCGACAGCACGTAGCGCGGCGGGATCACCTCGGTGTCGCCGCCCAGCAGCACCCACAGCGTGCCCCAGTGGTCGTGCGCATCGCGCAGGAAGAAGCGCAGCTGCTCGGCCGGGTCGACGCCGTTCGGGTAGGTGGCGGCGATCCACTCGGTGGTCCGCACCACCGCCTGGACGCCCTTCCGGGTCTTCCAGGCGGCCAGGCGCTCGAACTCGCCGGCCATCGACTCGCTGGTGACGATGACGTACTCGACCGGGCTGCCGTCCTCGGACGGCCGGAAGGTCGGGCTGAAGCCGGGCGGCGCGCCCGGCGGCAGCGGCGGCGCCAGGCTGCCGCGCCGCAGATCGATCGTGGTGGCGGCCAGGGCGCGCTCCACCTTCCAGTCCCACGGCGTGGCGCGCGGCGGCGTGGCGCTGCCCGGCGGCGCCGGCGCGAGCGCGAGCTCGATCTCGAGCCGGCCGGCGATGGCGACGCGGCCGGGCGCGGTGCCCGGGCGGAGCGGCCGGATGGCCAGGGTGACGAGCTGCTGGCCGCGCAGCCAGCCGGTGTGGACGACGGCGACCGGGCGGTCGAGCGCCCGCGCCAGGGCGCCATCGATCGCGCCCTCGGCCGCCAGCCGGCCATCCCGGGCATCGAGCTCGAGCCCGGTGTCGAAGCGGCCGACCCGCAGAGCGTCGATGCGCAGGTCACGCTCGAGCCGCAGGTCGACGGTCACCAGCTCGGGCTCCACCTCGAGCGCTGCGGACCGGGTGTCGGCGTTCGCCGATGGCTCTGCGGGCCCGGGCGCCACCAGACGCTCGGCGAGGCGCGCGGCGTCGATCGTCACCACCAGGCGCCGGTGGCTGGCGGTGGCCGCCGACGGGTCGGCGGCGGCCTGCATCAGCCGCGGCCCGGCGTGGGCCACGTCCGCCGTCGCGGCGCCGGCGTGCGCGGCCGGCAGCAGGCAGAGCAGGGTGACCAGCGCCGCCCGGACGGCGGTGCCGCGGGGGCGGTGGTCGGGCGAGCGGCCGGCTGGCAGGGTGCGCGTCGTGATGGGTCGTGACATCCGCTGGTTGCGAGACATGGAAGCGATCTCCATGTCGTGGGCAAGGGAAGCGTGATCGGCCACGGATGGAGGGGGAGCGGCGGAGCCGCGGGGTGGGCGTCGGAGCGGTCGAGCACGGCAACGGGCGATCCCGTGGAGAATCGCCCGTTGCGTCTCGACGGTGACAGGCGGCCGGTGAGTCCTCCGATGCTGGCGGCGCGGGTCAACCGCCCGCGCCGGATTCTCGATCATCGGGCGTCCCGCCCGGCCGCGGTCGGCGCCCGCCGCCGGCGGCGGGCGCGCGGACCGGCGGCGAGACGGTCGGCGCCACGACTAGTTGTACTGCGCCTTGATCGCACCCCAGGTGGTGGGCTCGACCGGCACCACGGGCTCGCAGGCGTCGTAGCCGGTCTCCGGGGCCGCGCAGATCGAGCCCTGGTTGACGGCGGCGATCGGCACGACATCATTCTGGCAGCCGACCACGTGGTCGGCGAACGGGAACGACGACTCGACCTGGGTGATGCAGCCGGAGGCG
>JASFRE010000215.1:0-7465 GCA_050115055.1 Candidatus Eiseniibacteriota bacterium
GAAGTAGATCGCGTCGAAGTAGCTCTCCTCGTCGCGATTCATGTCGATCTCCACGTAGGCGGCGCTGGCCGCATAGTCGAAGCAGGCGAGCGCACCGTGCCGGTGGAGGATGCGCGCCACCTCGTGCACCGCGGTCCGGACGCCGGTGACGTTGGAGGCGGCCGAGAACGACCCGATCTTCAGACGATCACGGAAGCGGCCATCGGACACCTGGCGCTCGAGATCGGCGAGATCGAGCAGGCCGTCCGCACCGAGCCGGATCTCCACGACCTCGGCCAGCGACTCCCGCCACGAGATCTCGTTCGAGTGGTGCTCGTACGGTCCGACGAAGACGACCGGACGGCGGCCCGTCACGAATTCGAGGAACGCGCCGACGCCGTCGTCAGCCCGCTGGCGCGCAAAGGCCTCTGCCTCTCGCCCCAGCCAGTCGCGCACGGCGGGGGGGACGTAGACGCCCAGGATCTCCTGCAGCTTCTGGATCGCTCCGGTCGTCCCGTTGCCGATCGCGACGATGCAGGTGTCGTCGTCGCCGCCGACCGCCTCCTTGATGATGCGCTCGGCCTGGTGGAGCATCTCGGTCGTGCTGCGCCCGGTCTCGTCGTCCTCCGTGTGCGTGTTCGCGTAGCGTTCCTGGATCTTCGTCAGGTAGCGCTCGATCAGGCGCACGCCGCGCCCCGATGCGGTGTAGTCGGCGTAGAGCATCCGGCGCTCGCCGAACGGTGTGGGGAAGCGGTAGTCGTTGCCGATGATCTCGTCGCGGATGGCGTCCGGGTGGAAGCGCGCGTCGCGGGGAGGCTTCGTCATGCCTGCCTCGATCGAGGAGTTGGGCGGGGGCTCGAGTCCGGAGCCGTGGTGATCCGGAGAGGGGACGGCCATTCTAGCACAGGCTGACGGGGCGATCGTGGGAGGTCGCTGGCGTTCCAGAGCTCCGTCGATCAGGGACGTCGAGGTACCACCGTTGCCGGCGGCGCTGTTGCAGGGTCCGTGCGAGTGGTCGCTGGATTACCGTTAACTGGTTGCGTCGTTGATGATTGAGAACACACGATGAAACTGGACCTGGTGGGACCCATGACCCAGAGTGGACGGGTTGCCCTCCCGGATGACGCAATGGCGGTTCCAGCCGCGGGTCGGCCGTCCCATGATCGGCAAGACGCTCGCCCACTACGAGTTCCTGGCCAAGATCGGCGCCGGGGGCATGGGAGTGGTCTACCGCGCCCGTGATACGAAGCTCGGCCGGGATGTGGCGATCAAGGTGCTCCCCCCGGAGCTCTCCGGGGACCCGGGACGGGTCGCTCGATTCCGGCGCGAGGCCCGGCCCCTCGCCTCGCTCCACCATCCTCACGTTGCCTCCATCTTCGGTTTCGAGGAGATCGGGCAGGAGCGGCTGCTCGTCATGGAGCTGGTGGAGGGCGAGGACCTCGGCCAGCGCCTGCGGCGTGGGCCGCTGCCGATCGACGAGGCGCTCGACATCGCGCGCCAGATCGCCGAGGAGTTCGGGGCCGCCCACGCCAAGGGAATCGTCCACCGCGATCTCAATCCCGCGAACGTCAAGGCGACGCCCGGCGGACAGGTCAAGATCCTCGACTTCGGGCTCGCACGCGCGTACGAGAGCGAGGAGCGCGCCTCCGTCGACCTCGACGGGAACTCCCCGACCATGACCGCGGCCATGACCAGGGCCGGTGCGATCCTGGGTACGGCGGCCTACATGAGCCCCGAGCAGGCACGCGGCAGGCACGTCGACCGTCGCGCCGACATCTGGGCGTTTGGTTCTGTGCTCTACGAGATGCTGACCGGCCGGCGCTGTTTTCGCGGGGGCAACGTCACCGATGTCCTCGCGGCCGTCGTCAGGGAAGACCCCGACTGGAGCGCGTTGCCCGACCCGCTTCCCTGGCGCGTGCGGGAGCTGCTCGAACAGACCCTGCAGAAGAAGCCCTGCCAGCGGCTGCGCGACATGGGAGACGTGGGACTGGCGCTCGAGCGGGCGCAGGACCCGTCGGCCGATCCCCCGTGGATGGCGGCGAGGGCGGCCGGTGGTCCCGCGACACGAAAGCGGCGCCGACGCTGGGCCTGGCTGGTTCTGGGGCTGGTCATCGGCGCCGCCGCAGCCGGGATCCTGACCCGGCGCTGGTCGGACCAACCGACCCTCAGGAACCCGCTTGACGGTGCGACGATCACGCGACTCACCGACTTCCCGGGCGACGAGATCAAGGCCGTGATCTCCCCCGACGGCCGCTTCGTCGCCTTCGCCTCGGATCGCGGCGGAGACTTCGACCTTCTCGTCGGTCAGGTCGGCTCGCGAGACTTCCGGAACGTGACGAACTGCCGCCCGAGCAACATTCACCCGAACGTCCGCGGATTCGGTTTCAACTGGGACGGCTCCGAGATCTGGGTCGGGACCGCCCGGGGCGGCATCCGAACGACGTCTCTGCTGGGCGGGTCATTCCGGAGCTTCCTGGGAGAAGAGGCCTTCGGCATCGACTGGGCACCCGACGGGCGCCGCCTCCTCTACCGGCACACCACCGGTGGCGACCCGTTGTTCGTCGCGGACGGCGACGGTGCGAACAGCAGGCTGATTCTCGGCGCGCCCGAGGGATACCACCAGCACTACGCGGCATGGTCTGCGGATGGGGAGTGGATCTACCTGGTCAGAGGGTGGCCGTTCGACCTGTGGCGCGTGCGGCCGGACGGCAGTCAACTGGAGCAGCTGACCGAAGACCTGAGCCACATCCAATCTCCGACCCCGATCGACGAGCGCACGGTGCTCTTCTGCGCGCGGGATCGGGACGGCGCCGGCCCCTGGCTGTGGATGTTCGATGCCGTGACCGGGGTGTCACGGCGGGTGAGCTTCGGCGTGGAGCAGTACACGACCGTCGACGCCAGTCGTGACGGACGCCGGGTGGTGGCGACCGTCTCCGACCCGCAAGAGGCCCTCTGGCGCGTGCCCATCCTGGACGCGGTCGCGACGGAGGCGGACGCGGCGCCGCTGCCCATGCCGACGCTACGCGCGAGATTCCCGCGATACGGTCCCGACGCCCTGTTCTACGTGTCGTCGCGGGGAACCGGCGATACGGTCTGGAGGTATCGGGACGGCGAGGCCACCGAGGTCTGGACCGGATCCGGGACGACCGTCCTGGAGGACGCGCCGGCCGTCTCGCCAGCGGGTGATGCCGTGGCCCTCGTCGTGGCGGAGGGCCATCGACGGAGCATCCTGGTCCTCAGCGCCAACGGTGCCGAACGCAGGGAGCTCCCCTCGGGTGCCGTGACCGTGCGCGGAGGAGTCGCCTGATCGCCCGACGGCCGCTGGCTCGCCGCCGACGGTACCGAGGAGGAAGCTCCCGGGCTGTTCAAGCTCCCGGTCGGCGGCGGGGCGCCGGTGCGCATCGTGGACGGCGACGCCGGCCGGCCCGTGTGGTCGCCGAAGGGAGATCTGATCGTCTACGCCGGAGCGCAGATCGGAGCACAGGCGCCGCTGCTCGCCGTGCGTCCCGACGGCACGCCGGTCGCCCTGCCGGAGATCCAGGTGCTGTCGTTCGGTGGCGCGAGGGCCCGCTTCCTGCCCGACGGGCGCGGACTGGTCTACACACAGGCCACGCCGGGCGCGCGGGTGCAGGATTTCCATCTTCTCGACCTGGCCTCCATGACGACCCGCCGGCTGACGCGCCTGGAGGATCCGGCCGAGATGCACATGTTCGACGTGACCCCCGACGGATCCGGGATCGTGTTCGACCGATTGAAACGCAACTCGGATGTCGTGCTGATCGAGCTCGAGGGCGGCGGCACCGATTGAACGCGTGCGTCACCAGGGGGCGACAGAAAGGGGCCGCCCCCGCCCGGGGACGGCCCCATACCTCGGCCCAGGTTGCGTCGGGGTGCGATCGCGATCGCGATCACGGTCACACCGATCGCGTCCGGCGCCCGCGTTGCGCGTGTCCTACCGCACGTTCCCCACGTAGTGCGCGGTGAGCTGCCGCTCGCGCACCTCGGGGTCGGTGTACATCGGGATGAGCGCCGGCGAGACGCGGCCGTCACCGATTCCTGCCGCCTCGATTGCCCGGTTGTACTCGACGACGTGGTCGAGCGACAGCGCTCCGTCCTTCCAGCCGTTCTGGATGTACTGCGCGGCCGTCGCCCCGGCGATCCGCCCGAAGACGATGATGTCGAGCAGCGAGTTCCCCATGAGGCGGTTGGCGCCGTGGATGCCGCCGCCCACCTCGCCGGCGACGAAGAGCCCCTTCAAGCCGGTCTCGCCGGTGGGCTGGAACTCGAGGCCGCCGTTCTGGTAGTGGAGCGTCGGGTAGATCAGCATCGGCTCCTTCGAGATGTCGATGTCGAAGCGCTTGTAGAGGATGTACTTGCCGGGGAACTCGCGCTTCACCGTGCCCTCGCCGGCGAGCATGTCGATCATCGGCGAGTCGAGCCAGATGCCGAGCCGGCCGGTCGGGGTCGGCACGCCCTTCGCCTCGTGCACGCACTCCTTGATGATCGATGCCGCCTCGACGTCGCGTGGCTCGCGCTCGTTGACGAACTGGTCGCCGTCGACGTTGACCAGGTTGGCGCCCGAGCCGCGGAACTTCTCGGTGATGAGAATGCCCTCGGCCTGCTCCGGGAAGACGATGCCGGTCGGGTGGTACTGCACCGTGTGCAGGAAGCTGATCGGCACGCCGGCCCGGTAGCCGAGCACGATGCCGTCGGCGGTGGCGCCGTAGTGGTTGGTGGTCATGAAGCCCTGGATGTGCAGGCGTCCGCAGCCGCCGGTGGCCAGGATGACCGCCTTCGCCTTGACGACGAAGTACTCCTCGGTCTCCATGTTGTAGAGGACCGCGCCGGCGCAGTGTCCGTGCTCGTTCAGGATCAGCTCGACGGCGGGCGAGAACTCGAGGACGGTGATGTCGCCGACTCGGTTGCGCGCCTCGTCACGGATCGTGCGCATGATCTCGGCGCCGGTGATGTCGGCCGCGAAGTGCATGCGCTTCCGCGAGGTGCCGCCGCCGTGGATGGTCTTGAGGGTGCCGTCCTCCTCCTTCGAGAAGTTGCACCCGTGGTGCTCGAGCCAGCGGATGGCGTCGGGAGCGCGGGTCACCAGGGTCTCGGCCAGATCCGGAACGTTGGTGAAGTGACCGCCGCCCATGACGTCCAGGTAGTGGAAGTAGGGCGAGTCCTTCTTGCCCTTCGAGGCCGCCTGGATGCCGCCCTCGGCCATCATCGTGTTGGCGTCGCCGTGGCGCAGCTTGGTGGCGAGCAGCACCTTGGCGCCGTTCTCCTGCGCCAGCAGCGCCGCCGACGTACCGGCGCCGCCGCCGCCGATGATGAGGACGTCGGTCTCGTAGGCCACCTTCGAGAGGTCGACCTGGGCGGGATCGACGCGGCTCCTGGCCTCGAGGAGATCGGCGATCTCGTGGGCGATGGCGTAGCCCTTGCTGGGCCCCACCTGGACCTCGCGCCGCCCCTCCTGCTTGAAGTCGGGATGGAACTCGAGACGCTTCTGGCGCTCGTCGAGGTCGAGGAACGGCACCTCCTCGCCACGCTTCTTGCGCTCGACGCGTTCGGGACGGGTCTTCTCGACGACCTTGATCAGCTCCTTGAGCTCAGGGGTATACGGCATCGTTCACCTCTCACGCCAGTCCGTGGCTGTCCTTGGGCGTCCACGACTCGTCCGCCATCGCCGGTTCCATCTCGCGGTCGGAGTAGACCTGCTTGAGCTTCTCGGGGTCTATCGACTTGAGCCCGGCGAGCATCTCGGTGAAGGCGCCGCGCTCGATGGTCTCGACCATCTCCTGGAGATGCTGCGCCTTCGGGGCGATCTTGCCGCCGTAGAGGCGCCGCGCGAGCTGCGCGATGTGGTACTGCGCCATCTCGCCCATGCAGCGCGAGGCGCACAGCCCGCACTGGATGCAGTCGAAGGAGAGCTCGGTCGCCGCCTTCAGGTCGCCGCGCTTGAGCGCCGAGACGTAGTCCAGCACCTCGACGTCCATCGGACAGACCTTGGTGCATGAATTGCAGGCCACGCACCGGAAGAGCTCCGGATAGAGCTTGAAGATGCTCTCCGCCGTCGGCTCGGTCGCCGAGTAGTCGTAGACGGCGCGATTGGCCGGGTAGAACGGGATCTGCGCCAGGTACATGTCGGGCTCGACGACGGTCTGGCAGGCGAGTCCGGTGCGGATCTTGTAGTCGCCCGCCTGGCGGTAGACCGTCGCGCAGGCGCCACAGACCCCGCCGCGGCAGCCGCAGCCCCGGATGTACTGGTATCCGGCGTACTCGAGCGCCTTCATGATGGTGAGGGCGTCGGGCACCATGTACTGCTTCCCCATGATGTACACGGGAATGAGCTTCGCCTCGACCTTCTTGGTGACGTCTTCGGAGACGGTTGAAGTAGCCATCATCCACCTTTCTCGTACAGATCTCGAACCGGCGAGTCGCCGCTCGTCCCTGCTCGGAGATGTCCTCGGTCGCGTCCGTGGTCGCGCCGCGCTCAGACGGGCGTGGCGGCGATGAAGTTCCTCTCGGCCAGCAGCCCGGCGGCGGCGGCATTGTTCAGCTCGAAGCGGCAGACCTCGGGGTCGAGCCCGAGCGCGATCGCCAGGAGCTGCGTGAAGTAGAAGGTCGGGACCGCCTCGAGCCCGCCGACCTGGGCGACGATCTGCTCCTGCCGGGTGCCGAGGTTGTACTCGCAGAGCGGGCAGGAGAGGATCAGCGCATCCGCCTCGGAACGGTTGGCGGCGGCGATCACCTTGCCGGCGCGCTGCATCCCCTCCGCGGGGTGCACCAGCATCTGGTAGGAGCCGCAACACTCCTGCGACGCGGCGAAGGCGACCGGCGTCGCGCCGAGCGCACCGAGGAAGGCCTCGAGCACTCCCGCGGCGAGCGGGTCGATCGACACCTCGGTCGGGCGCACCAGCGTGCAGCCGTAGAACGGCGCCACCTTGAGGCCCTCGAGCGGGTTCGTGACCTTGGCGCGGAGCGCCTCCCAGCCGACCTGCTGCTCGAGGAAGGTGAGGTAGTGCATGACCTCGACCTCGCCGGCATAGTCGGGCTCCTCGTCCATGAAGCGATTGATCGTGTCGCGCTTCTCCTCGTCGGCGCGCATGAGCAGGTTGGCGCGGGCGAGGGTGTTGTAGCACTGCGAGCAGATGGTGATCACCGTATCGGCGCCCTGCTGGCGCGCCCGGATCAGGTTCCGGACCGGCGCGACGTGGTGAATCAGGTCGTCGTCCGCCAGCGAGTAGACCGCGCCGCAGCAGTTCCAGCGCGGCAGCTCCTCGAAGGCGACGTCGAGTCGCCTGAGCGACTCGAGCGCCGAACGCTCGAGATTCGAAGCCTTGGTCTTGAGCGTGCAGCCGGGGTAGTACGCGACCCGCGGCGGCGACGACGGTGACTGCCTCTCGGTCTCGGTCTGCATCGGCGTCCTCATGCGGTGAGCTTGCGGAATCCGCTGACGAAGGCGATCTGCGGCGCCTCCTCCAGGGTC
>JASFRE010000216.1:0-7456 GCA_050115055.1 Candidatus Eiseniibacteriota bacterium
CGATGAGCGGCGCGCGACACGCCGCCTCCTCGACGAGCACCGGAAAGCGCAGGTAGCTCGCGTGGGTCTGCGACGGCGTCTCGATCAGGCGGATCCCCGGGATCCCCGACAGCGCCAGCCGCAGGCGCTCGGCGGAGCGCCGGCGCAGCTCGTTCACGGCGTCGAGCCGACCGAGCGTCGCGCGCAGCAGCCCGAACTTGAAGGCCGGCATCGCCCCGATCGTGAAGCCGGGTTCGAACTCGGTCTCGCCGATCTTGAGACACGGAAGCCGCGACGGTAACCAGTAGACCGACGGGTTGAGGAGCGTCGTATAGAGCGCGGCCTGCGCGGCGGCGCGCACCGAGGAACCGGCTGCCGGCGGCGTCAGGCGGGAGGCCTCGGGCTCGATCCGCTGCACCAGCTCGGTCGAGTCGGCCAGCAGGGCGCCCCCCCCCAGCGTGGTGAGCGGCTTGCCGCGTCCGAAGCTCAGGATGCCGAGATCGCCGGCGGCGCCGCAGGGTCGTCCACCACGCCGTGCACCGAGCGCCTGCGCGGCATCGTCGACGAGCAGGGCGCCGCTGGCAGCGGTCGCGGCATGGAAGGGAGCCAGGTCCATCGGTAGACCGCAGAGGTGCGTGGCGACGACCGCGAGCGTCATCGCATCGCAGGCGTTCGCCAGGGAGTCGGGATCGATCTCGAACGAGTCGGGCCGGTAGTCGGCAAGGCGCATCTCGAGCCCGGCGCGCACGATGGCGCTCGCCACCGAGTAACAGGTGTAGGCCGGCACCACGACCTGGCGTCGGGCGGGGGTCGAGGCGGCCAGCACCCGCAGCGCGACGGTCAGTGCGGCGCGCCCCGAGGACGTGAGCCAGACGCGCCGCACTCCGAGGTAGTCGGCGAGCGCGCGGCGGGCCCGGCGCCGGGTCCGCGTCGTCGACAGGATGCCGCGCAGGCCGCCGAACCACTCGTGGCGCTCGAGCGGATAGCCAACCGGTGGGACCAGCCATGTCCCCTTGCCGGTCGCCGTCGCGCCGGCACCGTTCGAGCACGGATCGCCGCCGCCAGCCGCTGCCACCGGCATCGCCCCGGCCGCCGCCAGGGTCGCTCCATCCGGCGCCTGCACCGCAGCCGGTTCGCCGGGCTCGTCTCTGCGCCTGTGGTTCGCCATCATCGTCACGCGATCATCGCCGGTCCGGGCCGGTCGATCTGCGGCCGCCAGCTGCGCGGCCAGGCCCGCCCCGGAACCGTGTCGGGGCCACGTCCGCCGGGACGCATGCCGGGACGACCGCGTCCCTCCGGCGCTCGCGGTGGGCCGTGCGCCCACCCCAGCTATCGGCCAACACGGCGCCGGACTTGCCGTTCCGCCGCGAGCCTGGCCCGTCGCACGCCGCCGATGCTAACCTTTCGGCGCCCGTTTGCCGATCGGAACAGGCGGGGACCGGACGATGCTGCAACGACTCTACAACAAGGCACTGTTTCACGTCGGCCAGCGCATCCGGACCGGTCACGTTCTCAAGGTGATCCAGGAGCTGGTCGCGGCCACGCCCGGCGAGCCACGGGTGCTCGATGCGGGTGCCGGTGGTGGCGGGATCAGCCTGGCCATCGCCGCCAGCGAGCGCCGCTGCCGGGTCGAGGCCATCGAGCTGGTGGCCGAGAAGGTGGAAGCGGCCCGCGCCCAGGCGCGGGCCCGGGGGCTCTCCAACGTCGACTTCAGCACCGGCGACGTCACCTGGCTGGATCGCCCCGGCCGCTACGACCTGGTGATCTCGGTGGACGTCCTCGAGCACATCGAGAACGACGCGGCGGCGCTCAGCAGCGTCTGCGAAGCGCTGGTGCCGGGTGGCCGCCTGGTTCTGCACGTACCGCGTGCCGCGCCGCGCCGCTTCCTGCCCTGCCTCGAGAACTATCAGCAGGACGACCACGTACGCGACGGGTATACACTCGAGGCACTGTGCACGCGGCTGACCGCGGCCGGTCTGCGGGTCTGCTCGATCTCCGGCACATTCGGCGCTGCCGGAGAGCTGGCCTGGGAGCTCATGCAGATCGGCCTGCGCTGGCGCGAGCGCCCTGGCGAGCTGCTGCGGATCGCCTGCTGGCCGATGCTCAGACTCCTGTGCGCCGTGGACATCGCCGGCCACGGCCGCCGGAACGGCAACGGGCTCCTGGTCGTCGCCGAGCGACCGCGCGTCGTGCCCGATGCCGGTGCCCTGTCGGTCGCGGCAACGGCGACCACGCGGCGAA
The DNA here is from genome assembly GCA_050115055.1 of Candidatus Eiseniibacteriota bacterium. Taxonomy (GTDB): domain Bacteria; phylum Eisenbacteria; class RBG-16-71-46; order CAVPCR01; family CBDCWB01; genus JASFRE01. The sequence continues at coordinate 2,221 of JASFRE010000216.1, forward strand.
CGGCGATGGCCGGCAGCCCCCGTTGAGGCGAGCCCGTTCGCCGATCGCCCGCCTCGCGACGCGCGAACCGCCCGCGCGATGCGGGCCGTCCACCGTCCAGGCTGGTTCCGGGGTGTACGCCATGACCGAGGTCCGTGCCATGTGCGATGCCGAGGCCCACTCGGGAGCGGTCCCCAGCCCGTCGGCGGAGCAACGCGTCGAACGGCTGGATGCGGCCTCGCCGGACGCCGGCCGCGCGTGGGACACCTTCGTCGGCTCGCGACCGGATGCCTGCCTCGCGCACGCGTTCGGTTGGGGACGGACCATCGAGCGCACCTACGGGCGCCGTGCCCACGACCTGGTGGTGTGGCGGCAGGGCACCCTGGCAGGCGTGCTGCCGCTGGTCGAGGTGCGCAGTCGACTCTTCGGGTCGAGCCTCACCTCGATGCCCTATCTCGATGTTGCCGGTCCACTTGCAACCGACGATCGGGCTCGCGAGACACTCGTCCAGGCAGCCTGCGAGCTGGCGCGCGAGCTCGGCGTCGCGACCCTCGACCTGCGCGCGCTCGGCCGCCCAGCCTTCGCCGGGCCGAGCTCCCGGCAGAAGGTGACGCTCGTCCTCGAGCTCGGCGACGATGTCGACACGCTCTGGAAGGCGATCGGGCCCAAGCCCCGCAACCAGGTGCGCAAGGCCGAGAAGTCCGGACTGACCACGCGCCGCTCGGGGGCCGAAGGCATCGCCGGCTTCTACCGGGTCTACGCGATCAACATGCGCGACCTCGGATCGCCACCCCACCGGCGCGGCTGGTTCGAGGCGATCTTCGCGCAGTTCGGCGACGCCGCCGCGTGCCATCTCGTCGAGCTCGACGGCACGGTGATCGGTGGCCTGATCGCCATCGACCAGGGCGACACGGTGACCGTGCCCTGGGCCTCGTGCGAGCGTCGCCACTTCCGGCTCTGCCCGAACAACCTGCTCTACTGGGAGACCTTCCGCGCCGCCATCGAGCGGGGGCAACGCCGCTTCGACTTCGGACGCTCGTCCCGCGGCTCCGGCACCTACCGTTTCAAGCGGCAGTGGGGCGCCACGGAGACGACGCTGTGCTGGCAGGTGATCGACCCCCGGCGGGTCGACGCGGCAACGCTGGTCGCCCGGTCCCCCGTCCATCCCGGAGCGCATGCTGCGGCGGGAACGCCCGACGCCGCCGGGGACGGCGCGACGGCGGCGGCCGATGACGGCGGCGGCATCTCGACCCGCCGCGCGCTGGCCGCCCGCCTCTGGCAACGTCTCCCGGTCCCGGTCGCCACCTGGCTCGGCACCCGGCTACGGGGCGGCATCACGCTCTGAGACGCGCGCCGGCCAGCCGCGACCGCTGCCGTCCTCCCGCCACCGGCGGCGCCGCGAACCGGCCGGCTGCCGGGGTCGCCAAGTCCGCGCCCTAGGCATCGCCAAACAGGCGCCGCGCGTTCTCCCGGTAGATCTTCTGGAGCACCGCGTCCGGCAGCCCCATGCCGTAGATCTTCCACAGCACCGGTGGGCGGCCGGGGATGGCGGGGGGATCGAAGTACTCGTCGCGGCTCTCGAGGAAGCGGAAGGCGGTCCGGTAGGCCTCGACCGATGGCGGCCCCTCGACCGCGAACAGCACCCGATCGGCATGCTCGACCAGGAAGGCGCGCGCCCGGTACGGCTGGCGGCCGAGCTCGGCGTAGGCGCCGGCCAGGTCGACGTAGAGGTTGTCGAAGCGCTCGAGCTCACGGCTGACGAAGGCGAGGTCCTCCGGATAGCCGGCGATCCCGACCGCGATGAACGTCGTCGCCGGATGGCGCTCGACGACCCGATCGCGCTGCATCGCCAGCTCCGCCTTGCGCGGGTAGAAGTCGCCGGACCAGTGGAACGTGAAGTAGTGGAGGAGCTCCGGGTTGCGCATCACCTGGAGCTTGGGGTGCACACCGGTGACGGTCTGGATCGCCGGGCCGCGCGACGTCCACCGTCCGCGCCCCTCGACGGGCCGGCCCATGAGCTCGCGGTAGCGCTCGTTGTGCGCATCCACCGGCTGCCAGTAGGCGGTGGGCGCCAGGCTCTCGAGGATCACCGGGATGCCGAGCTCACCGCAGCGCTTCCAGATCGGATCGAGACGCTCGTCGTCGATGCCGAGCAGCCGCCCGCGGCCGTCACGGGCACCGAGCCCCAGCTCCCGCGACACCATGAGGGCCCGCGCCCCCGCCTCGACGTCCTGCTCGAGCTGCGTGACGGCGCGTTCGGCGAAGTCGTCGCGATCGATGGCGCCGAGACCGACGCTGGTGGCCCAGCGGACCCGGGGCGCACCCGGCGCCCGGTCGCGTTCGAGCTCGCGCCCGAGGCGCTCGCCCCGCATCCGGCGCGCATCGCCGCCGAGCACCGTCTCGACGTTGCAGGCCTCGATGACCGCCGCCGCCGCCGACCTCCCGGCCTCACCGTCGAGCCGCGCCCCGCTCGCGAAGACCGGGAAGCGCGCCCGCTCGACCCCGGTCTCGGCGACGTTCAGGTGCGTGCGCGGCGCGAACTCGTCGAGCGTCATCCGTGTGTCCACCGGCAGGATCCGGTGATAGACGACCGGCACGGCCAGCAGCGCCAGCAGGAAGACCACGAACAGGACATCGATCACTCGCCGCAACATCGCTCGCTCCCTCCTGCGACTCACTCGGCGTGTGCCGAGTCCCCGGTCGGCGCCGCCAGCAGGCGCTCGGCATTGGTCTGGTAGATCTTGCGGAGTACCGCGTCGGGCAACCCGATACCGTGCACGCGCCAGTGCACGTTGCGGAAGTAGTCGCGCGGGTAGGGCACGTACTCGTCGTAGGTCTCGAGGATCCGGTAGTTCGAGAAGTAGGTGTCGACCTCGGGAATGTAGTCGATGCCGAAGAGAATGCGGTCCTGGTACTTCAGGAAGAACTCGCGTCCGGTGTATGGCTGCCGGCCGACCTCGTAGAGACGATCGGAGATGTCGCAGTAGAAGTTGGGATAGGTGTCGAGGAGCCGCCCGAGCTCGGGCAGGTCCCAGCCGAGACCGGCCATGTGCGGACCCACGAAGACGATGCCCGGGTGCTTCGCCACCAGCCGTTCTCGCTGGGCCAGGATCTCTTCGAGCGGCACCATGCCGGGAATGGAGTGGGGATCGACGATGTAGTCGTCGCCCCGCTCGAGCTCGAGCATGCGCTCGTTGTGGACGTCGACCGGGTCCCAGAAGCTGGGCGGGTCACCGGCGTGGAAGAGCACGATCAACCCCAGGGAGTCGATCGTGTCCCAGATCGGATCGAGCCGCGGATCGTCGATGGCGAGCAGCGTACCCTCCGGCGTGCGGGCCAGCATCCCGAGCTCCTTGCCGAGCTTGATGCCGCGCACGCCCATGCGGACCGCCTCCTCGATCCGATGCACGCGCTCGTCGATGAACGTCTCGAGCCCGTACTGCATGCCGGTGACGCTCAGGTGCAGGAAGACGACGAAGCGGCCGGGCGCCTTGGTCTCGTAGGCGTCGATCTGGCTCCGGAGCTTCTCACCGTCGATCCCCCACTTGCCCGACAGGTCGACGCACTTGTAGACGCCGGCCGCGTCGAGGATCTCCACGACCTTCTCGACCGGCAGCTCGGCCTGCTGGACGTGCAGGTGGAAGTCCACCACCGGGAAGCGCGGGGCGCAGACCGCATGGTGCTCGGTGACGACCATCGGGCGCGGGTCGAAGTCCTGAAAGGCCATCGGCGGCGGGAAGGGGCGCGAGGCGAAGTCGTCGAGGACGTACCAGGCGACGCCGGCTCCGACCAGCACCAGGATCGTGACGTAGACGGCCAGCCGTCGGAAAACGCTCATGGTCTCGGCTCCAGAGGACGCGCCGTCCGGGGGGAACAGCGCGCCGCCTCCGCTTGATCGAGAACGTGACGCGCAGCGGCTCCTGGTGGTCAGTCGCCGCCCACGTAGCCCAGGCTCTTCAGCATGCGGATCGCATCGCGCTCGAGCTCGATCTCGTCGGCCTCGTCGGTCATCGCGACGCTGGTCGCGGACCAGGTTTCGAGATCGAACGCCATCCGGTCGGCACGCCCGGACTCGACGGTGCTCAGGTTGTCCTGCTCGTACGGGTCGCGGACCAGATCATACAACTCGTCGGGATCGACGGCGGCGTCGATCAGCTTCCAGTCGTTCTCGCGCAGCATGCGCAGGGGATGCTCCGAGGTCAGCGCGAACTCGGCGATCGCCCGGTTGGCCCCGTCGTCCGCCGGCGCCAGCTGGCCGCTGGCCGTCACGAGGACGCGCCCCTGCAGCTGGCTGGCAGGGCCGGGGAACTCGAGCCCGCACAGGGCGAGGCTCGTCGGCATGATGTCAGTGGTCTGCACCAGGCTCTCGACCCGCTCCCCCGCCGGCAGCAGCGGCGAGTAGCAGACGATGAGCGGCACGTGAATGAGCGGCTCGTAGAGGCTGTTCTCGTGGCCGAGCAGTCCGTGCTCGCCGAAATGCTCGCCATGGTCGCCGACCACGACGATGAGCGTGTTGTCGAGCAGGCCGCGGCGCTCGAGGTCGTCCAGGAGCTCGCCCAGACGCCGATCCTGGTAGCGGAGCTCAGCGTCGTACATGGCCTGCATGACCGCCAGCCCCTCGCGCGTCAGCGGCACCGACGACGACACCTCCTTCCCGTGACGGATGAACGCGCGCCTGCAGTACTCCTGCGCCGCCTCGAGCGTCACGCCCTCGGGCAGGAAGGCGCGCGCCTCGTCGTCGGGCGGCAGGTAGGGATCGTGCCCCTCGGCATAGTTGACGAAGCAGAAGAACGGCCGTTCCGGATCGTGCTGGCGGTCAAACCACGTGGCGAGGATCCGGTTCGTGTCACGCGCCGAGCACATGTTGCGGCGCTCGCCGAACAGCCGCTCGCGGAACGCATCGTACCAGTGGTGGAGCAGCATGCTGCGCTCGAGCGGTCCCCAGACCTCGACGAACAGATCGAAGCCGCGATCCAGCCCGACATGGGTGCCGGCGTTGTAGTTGTTGGAGACTCCCACCGTCTGGTAGCCGGCACGCTGCACCACTTCCGAGAAGGTCAGCGCGGCCGCCGGGATTCGCTGGCGCTCGGTGTCGACGCCGTGCTTCGAGAGGTAGGAGCCGGTAAAGAGGCTGGCGTGCGACGGGCGGGTCCAGCTCGAGGGCGAGACCGCGCGCTCGAACACGATGCCGCGGGCGGCGAGGCGCTCGAGGGTCGGGCTGGTCGGACGGTCGTAACCGTAGACCGACAGGTGGTCG
>JASFRE010000217.1:0-7431 GCA_050115055.1 Candidatus Eiseniibacteriota bacterium
GTCGCGCTTCAGGTGATTGCGCAGCTCGTCGAGCACCGCCCTTCGGTTGGCGAGCTCCTCCATGTCGATGAAATCGGTGACGATGATGCCGCCGATGTCCCTGAGCCGCACCTGCCGGGCCACCTCCCGCGCCGCCGACAGGTTGGTGCGCAGGATCGTCTCCTCCTGGGAGGTCTTGCCGATGTAGCGCCCCGTGTTGACGTCGATGCAGACCATCGCCTCGGTGTGATCGATGATGATGTAGCCGCCGCGCTTCAACCAGATCTTGCGCTCGAAGGTCTTCTCGATCTCCGCCTCGATGCCGAACTTGTCGAAGATCGGCACCTCATCCTCGAACAGCTCGACGCGGCCGCGCAGCTCGGGGGCGTACGACCGCAGGTAGGACAGGATGGCCTTGTGCTCGCGCTTCGAGTCGATGATCAGCCGGTCGACCTCCTCGGTGAAGAGATCGCGGATCATGCCTGTGGTGAGCGCCATCTCCTGGTGCAGGAGGGCCGGCGCCTTCAGTCGCTTCGACCGCGACTGGATGTCCTTCCACATCTTGCCGAGAAAGGCCGTGTCGGCCTTGAAGTGCCGGGCGTCGCGTCCCTCGCCCACCGTGCGCACGATGATGCCCCCCTGCCGCGGGCGGATCTTCTGCAGGATGTCGCGCAGGCGGACGCGCTCGTCGCGATCGGCGATGCGGCGCGAGATGCCGAGATGCTCCAGGAACGGCATGTAGACCAGGTAGCGGCCCGGCAGCGAGATCTGCTGAGTGATGCGCGGCCCCTTGGTGCCGATCGGCTCCTTGGTGACCTGGACCAGGATCTCCTGGCCGACTTTGAGGTGCTCCTCGATGCGCGGTGGGGCGTGATCGCCGCTGCGTCGCGGCCGGCGGCCGCGAAATCGCCCCCGACGGCGGCCACCGTTGCCACCGCCGGATTCGCTCTCCTCGTCGTCGACGTCGGCCCCCTCGGCAAGCTTCGGGCGCGCGGTGGCGAGGTCGGAGGCGTGCAGGAAGCCGGTGCGCTCCAGGCCGAGCTCGACGAAGGCCGCCTGCATGCCCGGCAGGACCGCGTTGATCTTGCCCTTGTAGATGTCACCAACGATGCGGCGTCGATCGGGACGCTCGAACAGGAGTTCGACCAGATCACCATCTTCGAGAATGGCGATCCTTGTCTCGTGCGGGTCCGCGTTGATGACGATTTCCTTTGACATGTCGCCTCCCGCCCCCGGACGGCGCAGTGTGTGCCAGCTGCACGATTCCAGCGGTCACGGCGTCGCCCTCGAGCGCGTCGAATGGCCGGATCTCGTGTTCGCCGCGACGTCCATAGACGCGCAGCCGGTGCACCCGCAGCAGCCGGGGGTCGAGTCGATGCTCTCCCAGGAGGAAGCCCACGAGATCGAGCGGGCGCACGGCACCTTCGCCGGTCAGCCGCGCGTCGAGCACGAGGCACGGATAGGCGTCGTCGCCGTCCACCTGGATCTCGAGGCGCCGGACGCCGGTCCGGATCTCCACCGGGCGTTCACCGTGCGGGCCGCGCTGTGTCACGTAGGCTCGCTCATGGGAGAGAAAGGTCTGAACGGCCGATTCGAGCTCGGCCGTGAATGCATGCGGATCGCCGATGAGCCGGCGCGCATGGTCCGGCAGCTCCGTACGGTATTCCGCGTGATCGATGAGGCTCATCAGCGAGTCGACCTTCGAGACAATCGGCCGCGCGGCGAGCAGCTCGATGCCGGGCGGCAGAAACGGTTGCAACCTGGCGATCAGCTCGTCCTCGATCGCCGTCTTGAGCTCCACGTCGACGTACTCGTCATGACCCAGCATGCCGACCGGGAGCGGCGGTCCGAACGAGAGCTTGGGGTGGCGGCTGTAGCCGGTCGAGTAGGCCACCTGCAATCCGGCGCGGCGGGCGCCACGGTCGATGGCACGGACCATGTCGAGATGAGACAGGAAGCGGGCCGGCGCCAGCCGCGCGTACCGTACACGGTAGCGGGGCACCGTGTCCGACGTCGCCGGACCCCGGCGGCGCTTGCGCTGGCGGCCGTAGAAGCGCCGCTCGGCCTCGCGATCGCGCACTTCCGACTCCGGCGTGGTGGCGAACGCTGGCACGTCCCCGCGGCCCGCGACCACGCCTCGGGTGGCCGCCGGCGCCGGTGCCCCGGATGACGATCCGGCCATCTGGCCCGTCGATCCGGCCGGCAACTCGCCGGCCAGCGCGGCGGCGTGCTCGCGCCCGAGCTCGGCCTCGCTCCAGCCCAGACCCAGGTGCGACCAGGGCAACGGCGTTCCCGGTTCTCGGGTCGCGCGGTAGGCGACCGCATCGAGGTCGTGCCGGGCCAGAGCTCGCTCCCAGATCTCGGAGCGGTGGTGCTCGATCCAGCCGTCGAGGCGCGCACCGTCCCGGTAGGCGGTCTCGATCACCTCGGCGAGCCGGCGGTCACCGCGAGCCAGCAGCCCTTCGAGCTCCACGAGCTCGGGACGCCGCCACTTGAGACGTCCCGCCACGCGCCGCCCGAGGCGGCGGAGCAGCTGCAGCCGGTCGGCCAGCGTGGCGGGGTCGAGCTGCGACTCCCACTGCAGCGGCGTGTGCGGGCGCGGGACGAACGGATGCACCATGAGATGCACCTGCAGGCCAGAGCCCGGGCGGCGGCCGGCCGCGCGCACGCGCGTCGCCAGCTCGATGATGGCATGCAGATCGTCGTCGGTCTCGGTCGGCAGACCGATCATGAAGTGGAGGCGTAGACTCGGCCAGCCGAGGGCGGTCGCCGACCGCACTGCCCCGAGCAGCCGCGCCTCGTCGAGTGGCTTGCCGACCAGGCGGCGCAGGCGGTCGCTGCCCGCCTCGGGAGCGATGTGCAGCGCCGTGCGCCGCATGCGCGACAGCTCGGTCAGCACCGGACGCTCGAGCGACTCCGGACTGGCGGCGGTGAGCGACAGCGCCGTGCCGGTGCCCCAGAGTGCCCGTCCGAGCACCTCGATACCGCCGCGCAGACCGGACCAGGCGGCCGGCATGAGCCCGCCGACGGCGATCTCGTCCCAGCCGCCATCGGCCACCAGCCGGCGGGCGGCCTCCGTCACCTCGCCGGGGGCGGCCTCGCGCACCGGTCCGCCGGTGCGCGCCGGCTGGCAGAAGCGACAGCCGACCGGGCAGCCCCGCATGACCTCGAGCTCGAGCGCGTCGCCACGCACGTCGAGGAGCGGCTGCAGCCGGCGATGATCGGGCCGATGACGTTCCGTGTAGCGCGCCTCGCTGCGCGCCGTGCCAGGAGCCGCCACCAGCATGCCATCGGCACCGGGCACGACCGCGACCCGCGACGGCACGTTCACGCCGGGCTCGACAGCGAGAACGTCGAGGGCGGCCTCGCGGCCGGAGCCGGCGGTGCGACGCTCCCGGGCCGCCCGCGCCAGGGCCGGCAGCGCTGGCTCGACGTCACCGAGCACCACGGCGTCGAGGAAGGGCGCCAGGGGCTCCGGGTTGACCACGCCGGGACCGACGGCGACGACCAGCGGATGACGCGCGTCACGCTCCGTCGCCCGCCACGGCACCTGGCCCAGGTCGAGCAGCCCCAGCACCCCGCTGGCCTGCAGCGCGCTCGAGACGGGGATGACCATGAGGTCGAACGTGGCGAGCGGTCGGCGCGTGGCGAGGCCGGCGAGCGGCAACCGGTGGCGGCGGAGCTCGGCCTCGAAGTCCGGGGCGGGAGCGAAGGCCAGGTCGGCGGCGCAGCCCTCCAGGTCGTTGAGTCCGTAGTAGAGCGCGCTGATCTGTGGCAGCGTCACCAGCCCGTCGATGAGATCCGGGCCGGCGACGACGGCGTGGAGGTCGGTCGGACCCTCGGCCGGCACGGCGAGGCCGAGGATCGCTGGCACGTACCGCCCGGGTCGGCTGACCAGCGGCAGCACGGCCTCATCGAGGTCGGCCAGGGTCGGCGAGGCAGTGCCGGCCGGGACATGCTGCGCGCGTGTGTCGGGGCGGTCGGGCATGCTTTCTCGGTCGCGTCCAGCGCGCAGTGGCAAGATCACGCATCCACGAGGCGGGCGTTGTCCTGGATCCGGCGGTGCGCGCTGCGCAGCCGATCGACACCTGGAAGACCCGGTTCCGGGGCACGCGGGCCGGGTGGCGGGCTCGCCGGTCGCGGGGCGCCGACCGAGCGTAACCGCTTCAAACATGGTACGCTAGCACAGCGTTTCGGGAAGGAACAACCGCAATTTGCGGCGCTCGCGGCCAGCGAGCGCTGACCCCGACAGGAAGGAACGACCATGAACGGCCAGCCCAAGGGCGCCCCGATCCGTGTCGAGCTCGGCGATCCGCAGGCCGAGGGCATCTACTCGAACCTGGCCTTCGTCTCCCACACCGCCTCGGAGTTCATCCTCGACTTCGCACGCCTCCTGCCGGGGTCGCCCAAGGCGCGAGTCCATGCTCGCATCATCATGACGCCGCAGCACGCCCGGGCGCTGCTGGGCGCGCTCGAGAAGACGATCGCCAAGTACGAGGAGCAGTTCGGGGCGATCAAGATGCACGGGCAGGAGTCCTCAGCACGGCCGATCGGGTTCCAGACCGGACCGCCCTCCGATCTCGGCACCGAGTCCTGATCGCCCCCGCCTCCGGGCGGCGCACCGGTCGGACGCCGACCGACCCTCGCCGCCGCCGGGACTGCCTGGACACCGGATGAACGGCCGCGGACGAGGGTTGACAGGCGGGACCGACCGGTCTAGCGTGAGGGGTTGGAGCGGAGCGGGGTTCCCTGTCGCATCCGCGCTGCACCAAGCCGACCCGTCACTTCTTGCATCGAGCGGACGTGCCCCAGTGATCGTGCCGGCGGTGTCGCGTGTGATCGTGGCGGGGAACCTCACTCTTTTGGCCCGTGGACCGCGTGGCGCCGGCCCACCGCGTGGCCGCCGGGCGCTCACGCAGTGCCACCGTCCCGCTCGCCACACCCCGCCGCCACGTCTCCCGCCGGATCCACCGCCGGATCGGCAGCCGTCCATGGCACCGGCTCCGCCCTCGCGCCACGCTCACCAGGCGGTCGCGTTTTCCAGCGTCGATGCACCCAGTACCAGTTCGCCGGGTGACGCATGATGCGGCGCTCGAGGCTGGCCGTGTAGGCGCGCGTCAGGCGCTCGATCTCCTCCTTCTCCGGCGCCGCCGGATCCGCCGTGATCGCCTCCTCGAAGGTGACGTCGTGCCGTCCGTCGTCCCGGCGCACGATGTAGCAGGGGAGGATCGGTGCGCCGCTCCGCACCGCGAACAGCGCCGGCCCGGTCTGCACCGATGCGGTCCGACCGAGCACGTCGAGGAACAGTCCTCCCGGGCCCGCGTCCTGATCGGCCAGCATGCCGATCAGCTCGTTGCGCCGCAGCGTTCGCAGGATCTCGCGCACGCCGGGTCCGCCAGTCAGCACGACGCCGGTCGCGAGATGGCTGCGCGTCCGTTGCAGGAAACGATCGACGAGCGGATTGCGCTGGGGCTTGGCGACGAAGCGCACCGGGTGACCGCGCAGCGCGACCACCGCGCCGAGCAGCTCCCAGTTGCCGAAGTGTCCGGTCAGGAGGATCGTGCCGTGTCCCGCCTCGTGCGAGGCGATCAGATGGTCGAAGCCGCGGACGGTGACCAGGCTCTCGATGCGCTCCCGTGTCATGCGGCGGACGCGTCCGTACTCGATCAAGGTCGTGCCCAGCTGCCGGTAGACCTCGCGCGCCAGACGGGACAGCGAGCGCGCATCGGCAAACTGCCCGAGGGTGGTGGCCAGGTTGTCCTCGACCACGGACCGCCGCAACCGCGTGACGTCGAAGACCAGGTCGCCGAGTGCCGCGCCGATGCGCCGTCCGGCTGCCGCCGGCACCAGGCCGGTGACGCCGATGACGCTCCGCAGCAGCGCGTACTCGGTCAGGTTCCTGAGCCGTCCCATGCCTCGCTCTCCCGCTCCCCCGGTGGTCGCCCGGCGCACCCGTCGCCGGGTCGGCGCGCGCTCCTCGCGCCACGCGGCGTCAGCCGCAGGTGACCGCCGGGCAGACTCTCGGCCAGGCCGGCCAGCTCGAGCTCGATCGCCGCCTCGAGGACGTCGGCAATCCTGAGGCCGATGGCGGCCGCTGTCGCCTCGAGCGAGCGCGGCGTCAAATCGATGGCGGCGAGCAGCCGGCGTGCGTGCCCGCCGAGCATTGCCGGCAGCTTCGCGGGCTCCGCCGCCGCGGGCACGGGCCATGCCATCCCGAAGACCGCGCCGAGCAGGTCGCTCGCGTCGAGCACCGGCGCCGCCCCGTCCGCGATCAGGCGGTTCGAGCCCGCGTTCTCGGGCAGACACGGATCGCCCGGCACCGCCATCACCTCGACACCGAGTTCCAGTGCCTGCCGTGCCGTGATCAGTGCACCGCTCGCGGCCGGCGCCTGCACGACGACGACGACATCCGCGAGTGCGGCGAGGATACGATTGCGGGCCGGGAATTGATAGGCGCGCGGCCCGGTGCCGGGAGGCAGCTGGCTGATCAGGAGCCCGCCGGCCGCGATGCGGTCCCGGAGCTGCCGGTGCTGGCGTGGATAGCAGCGATCGGTGCCGGTGCCGAGCACCGCCACGGTCGGCCCGCCGGCCTCGAGCGCGCCCCGATGCGCCGCCGCGTCGATGCCGAGCGCCAGTCCGGAGACGACGCTGACACCGGCCCGGGCGATCGCCGCCGCCAGCCGGCGCGTGATGTCGCAGGCGCTCGGCGTGGCCCGTCGGGTGCCGACCAGCGTCGCCGCGTGGCCGGGCAACGGCGCGGCGCCCTGCAGGTAGAGGGCGACCGGCATCCACGGGACGGCTGCCAGCCGGGGCGGGAAGCCGGGCTCGCCGGCCAACAGTAGCCGGCCGCCGGCGGCGAGGAAGCGACGCGCGCGACGGCGCGCCTCCTCACGGACGCTCGGCCGCTGCCAGCGCCGCCAGGCACTGCGGGCCGCACTGGCCACACCGGCCGCACCGGCCGCACCGAGAGCGGCCACCGGATCGCCCGGGCAGGCCTCGAGACAGCGGCGCCAGCGACGCTCGCCGAGACCGCGCGTCTCCTGTGCGACGATGGTGGCGGCGATGCGATCGAGCGCATCCGGCATGGCGAGCAGCTCTCCCGAGGGTCCGGACCGGAGCGGTGACGGCGCAACGCGACGGCGATCGGCTCACGATCGGTCCACCGGCGGGTCGTCCGCGGCGTCGTGGCCCGTGGCCTCACGGTCGTCGGCATCGGGGTCCGGGGCGACACGGCTCGCAGCGGCATCGGCGCTCTCGTCGACATCGGCGCCCCCCGCCGCGGCCTGCGCCAGCACGAGCGCGCCGAGTCGCTGGCGCAGCACCTCGAGGCCGTCGCCGGCCAGCGCCGAGATCATGCAAGTTTCATGCTGTGCCGCGAGTCCGGCCGCCGGCGCCGGCAGGGGCCCGCCGCCGAGGAGGTCGATCTTGTTCATGCAGAGGAGGCGTGGCTTG
>JASFRE010000218.1:0-7416 GCA_050115055.1 Candidatus Eiseniibacteriota bacterium
CGGCAGAACGCGGCCGAGAAGCTGGCCATCCTCCAGGTGTGGCGCAACTTCATCCGACCGCTCACGGTCAAGCGACGGCAGCCGCCCCCGGCGGTGCAGATCGGGCTGATCCGCCGCGCCCTCTCCGTGGCCGAGGTCCTGGCGCGACGCCTCTTCCCGAGCCGCGTCCGGCTCCCCGAGCGCCTGGCGGTCTACTACCGGCGGGAGACCCGGACCCGGGCGATCCCGAACCCGACTCGACACGCGCTCCGATACGCGTTCTGACGGTCGACGACGTGACCGAGTGGTCCGGTTCCTGCCTGCAACCGCTCAGCCACGGACACAATCGTCGGGGCACAATCTACCTCGAATGCAGGTCGCCCGGATGCGACCGTCGCGCCCCCGGCGTGGCGTTGCGGTGGGGAGCCGGTCGCGATCGAGGTTCGCCACGCACCAGGTCGCAGGCGTGCCTGCTAGACTGACGTCGGGATGATACCGTCGGTTGCCTCGATCGCCAGTCGCTGTCTCACACGCCGTCCCGCGCGGCACCCCGGGCGTCGCACGGATCGCCCCGGGCGCCGCACGCTGACCTGCCTGGCGGGAACGGTCGCCATCGGCTGCTGGCTGGCGAGTGGCTGTGAGGAGACGCCGAGCGCTCCCCGCACGCCGTTGCCCGTCGTCCACGAAGGGCGGGGCGCGATCGGGCCCGACGGCGGCATCGTCCGGGTCAGCGATCCGACCAGCCCGCTCGCCGGTGTCGCCGTCGTCGTGCCGCCCGGGGCGCTCGAAGCGACCGTCGAACTCGCCATCGTGTCGCCCGCCGTGCCCTTGCCGTTCGAGAACGACAGCACCGCGACGGCCGTGCAGCTCGAGCCGCCGGGGCTCCGCTTCGCGGTGCCGGTCACGGTGACCCTGCCCTGGCCGCGTGATGCGTTGCCCTCCGACCCGCCCGCGCCCTTCGCCTGGGTGGCGGCGGACCGGGTCTGGCGACCGCTCCCGGGGTGCGGCGTCGACCCCGACCGCCGCGTCGTCGACGGCGTGCTCGACGCCTGCGCGCCGGTCGTCGCCGGCGTGTCGCGGCTCGAGCTCGATGCGACCCTGGTCAACGACTGCGGCCGCATCGCCGCCGCCATCGAGCTCAGGAGCCCGCTCGCCGAGGTGCCGACCTCCCCGGGCACCTGTCGCTACGAGGGCGTGTGCGACCTGGCGGCCCAGCTCGACCGCGACCCCGCGGCGCTCGTCACCCGGATCGAGGCGCGCCTGATCGATGCCTCGGTCGACGTCGGCGCGGTGCTCGCAACCCAGATCCTGGAGGCCGGGGTGGTGGCCGCCGACGCCGGCCGCTACGCGGTCGAGGTGCGGGACGCAGCGGGGGGACGGCTCCTGCTCTCACCACTGGTCGACCGGGCCGGCGTCGAGCGCTACCTGAGCGGTGCCGCGGCGCTGTGCGTGTTCGACGGTCTGCAACCGGTCGGCGGCCGATTGCTCGCCGTCGAGGCGCGTCTGCACCACCTGGCACGCTTCGGTGGTCGCATCGACGCCGACCGCTGGTGCGCGCACGGACTCCTCGGCTCGACGCTCTTGCATCCGACGACGTTCGAGGCGTTGCCGACGGCCTCCGATGTCGACTGCGACGGCGTCGTCGATGCCTACGACAGCGAGGCGCAGCCGGCCTGCGACGTGTCCCCGACCGAGCTCCGGTTCCCCGACGTGCCCTTCGGTGCGGCCTGGGACCTGCGTTTCTGGGTCGAGAACCAGGGCGACGGCGCCCTCCGCGTCGACATCGCCTCGCCGTCCGAGGCCTTCGAGCTGGTTGCCGGCAGCGGCGCCTGGACCGTGACCGCCGGCAGCATCCACGAGGTGGTCGTCCGCTTCTCGCCGGTCGTGGCCGGTGAGGCGCGATGCGTCATCGAGACCGGCAGCGGCTTCTGCGACGACGTCACGTGTGTCGGCGCCAGCCGCGACGAGCCGCCGGGACGCATCGACGATCTGCGCGCCGTCGCAGTCGGCAGCCGAGCGGTCGATCTGGCCTGGACGGCGCCGGGCGAGGACGGCTTCGAGGGGACGGCGAGCCGCTACGACCTGCGGCTGGCCACCTTCGCGATCACCGAGGCCAGCTGGTTCTACGCCACTCCGGTGACCGGTCTGCCGGTGCCGTCGACCGCCTGGACCCCGGAGTCGTTCACGGTCGGCGGTCTCGAGCCCGGGATCCGCTACTGGCTGGCCCTGCGCGCCGCCGACGCCGCGTCGCAGTGGTCCGAGCTGTCGCCGGTGGTGGCGGTCAGGCCGGTCGCACCCTGATTCAGCGTCCAGGCGCATTCCTGAACGCATGCGCAGCTGGGCCGGGCATCGCGGGCACCGGGACGCGCGTCGTGCGGCCCCTCGCGCGTCGTGCAGCCCCTCGCGCCTCGGGGCGGGCGTCTCCTCTCGGCTCTGTTATAATGTGAGTTGGAGGTTTGCGGATCCTGCCCGGTGACCGGCGTTCCGCGGATGGCGGACCCTGTACACCCGCCGTCGCCGCACCCGGCCGCCCGGGTCCTACCGTGCCGCCCCGGCCCGTCCGGCCGCCAGGGCGGTCGAGCCTCCGTCGCGAGCGATCCAGGCATCCCGCTTCCCGAGGAGATCACGATGCGTCTTGTGAATCGCAACGCCCTGCTCTGCGCCGCCGCGCTGCTGGTGCTCGTCACGGCCACCACCGCGCGGGCCGGCATCATCGATCCCGACTACGAGCGCTATCTCGACACCCTGCCCGATGACCAGCTGGTTTCGGTCCTGATCCACATGGCCGACCAGGTGCCGCTCACCGATCTGGATCGCCAGCTGCGCGACGCACGGGTCACGCTGCAGACGCGCCACTACGAGGTCGTGACCCGTCTCCAGGCGGTGGCAGCGGCCTCGCAGCCGGCGCTGCTCGCCGACCTCGAGGCGCGGCGCGCCAGCGGCGAGGTCACCGGCTACACGGGCTACTGGATCGCCAACCAGGTGGTCGCGCAGATGACCGTCGCGGCGGTGCGCGAGGTGGCGGCGCGAGCGGACGTCGGCGTCGTCTACGCCAACTTCACCGCCGAGCTCATCGAGCCGGTCGGCGGCACGCCCCGGGTCGTGTCCGAGGGGAACGAGGGCGAGGGGCTGCGCGAGGGCATCGGGATCACCCCGGGCCTCCAGGCCATCAACGCCGACCGCGTCTGGCACGAGCTCGGCATCACCGGCGCCGGCCGCCTGGTCTCCAACATGGACACCGGCGTCTACGGCAGCCACCCGGCGCTCGTCGATCGCTGGCGCGGCAATCACGTACCGTGGCAGCATGCCTGGCTGGATGTGCTCGGGAACGGCACGACCTTCCCGACCGACAACTACGGCCACGGCACGCATGTCATGGGCACGCTGACCGGACTCGGCGTCGCCACCGTCGACACGGTCGGCGTCGCGTGGGGGGCCGAGTGGATCGCCTGCAACGCCATCGACCAGAGCGTCGGCTCGGAGTTCGACAACGACGTCATCACCTGCTTCCAGTGGCTGTCCGATCCGGACGGCGACCCGCAGACGGTCGACGACGTGCCGGACGTCGTCCAGAACTCCTGGCGCATCAACGAGGGCTTCCCGGGTGGCTACACCGACTGCGACCCGCGCTGGTGGGCGGCCATGGACGGCTGCGAGGCGGCCGGCTGCGCCGTCGTCTTCTCGGCCGGCAACGAGGGCTCGGCACCGATGACCATCGGCTCGCCGCCCGACCGCATTACGACGCCGACCAACGCCTTCGCGATCGGCGCGCTCGACGCGACCCACTACAGCTTCCCGTACCCGATCGCCAGCTTCTCGAGCCGCGGCCCCTCTGGCTGCGACGGCATCACCAAGAAGCCCGAGGTCTCGGCGCCGGGCGTCGAGGTCTACTCGTCGACCCGCGACGGCAGCTATGCCCAGGTCAACTGGAGCGGCACGTCGATGGCCGGCCCGCACGTCTCCGGTATCTTCGCGCTGCTGCGCGAGGCCGATCCGAATCTCGACGTCACCACCATGAAGCAGATCCTCATGGATACGGCGGTCGATCTCGGTGATCCCGGCGAGGACAATACCTTCGGCTGGGGGATCGTCGACGCCTATGCGGCGGTGAGCTACGCCCTGCAGGGCCTGGTCGAGCTCTCCGGCACGGTGACCCATGCCACGCTCGGCGCGCCGGTGGGCGGCGCCACGGTCTCGATTCCGGGCCCGGATCGCACCTTCACCACCAACCCGCTCGGTAACTACAACGGCTTCGCGCCGCAGGGCACCTACGACGTGCTCTGCGAGCATCCGGCGTTCCTGTCCGCGGTCGTGCCGGGCGTCGTGTTCGTCGAGGGCGTGCCGGTCGACCTCGATTTCGCGCTCGATCCGGCGCCCGACGGCGTGGCGCCGACGATCGCCGACGTGACCTGCTTCTACGCCACCGACGACGTGGTCGGCCCGTACGTGATCGGTGCCACCGTCACCGACGACCTGGGCTTCGCCGTCGCACGCCTCTACTACCGGATCGACGGCGGCGCCTGGCAGGGGCCGTACGACATGCCGATGGTCGGCGCCGACCGCTTCGAGGGCGAGATCCCCGGCCAGGCGCTGGGCTCGACCGTCGACTACTACGTCGAGGCGCTCGACGCGCAGCTGAACTCGACGACCGATCCGGCCGGTGCTCCCGGCATCTATCACAGCTTCATCATCAACAACGCCACCGACGTCTTCGTCGACGACGCCGAGCTCGACACGGGCTGGACCCTGGGGCTGGTCGGCGACACCGCCACCACCGGCCAGTGGGAGCGCGGCGATCCCGAGCAGACGGTGTCGACGTCGACTCCGCAGATCATCTACCAGCCCGAGGACGATCACACCATCGATCCGGGGCACATCGCCTTCGTGACCACGGCGGCGGCCGGCAGCGGGCCGGGCGACAACGACGTCGACGGCGGCTTCACGACCCTCGTGTCGCCGATCTTCGACGTCTCCGGCGCCCACGAGGCGGTGGTGCGCTACTGGCGCTGGTACACCAACGAGACGACGCTCGACGACATCTTCGACATCGACGTCTCGTCGGACGGCGGCGCCACGTGGCAGCCGCTCGACCGCGTCGGCCCGGGAAGTGCGCAGCCGTGGATCCTGGCCGAGCACACCCTGCGGTGCGTGGTCGATCTGACCGATCAGATGCAGCTCCGCTTCATCGCCCGCGACACGGGCAGCGGCTCGCTGACCGAGGCGCTGGTCGACGATGTCACGATCGGCATCTTCGAGCCCGGCTCGGCCGCCATCGAGGAGCCGCTGGCGACGCCGGCCCACCGCTTCCGGCTGAGCGCAGCGACGCCCAACCCGTTCAATCCCTACACGGTGACCGCGTTCGAGATCACCGACGACTCGCAGGTCACGCTGCGCGTCTACGACGTCGCCGGACGTCTGGTGAGGACGCTGGCCGACGGCGCCTTCGAGGCCGGCGTGCATCGCATCGCCTTCGACGGACGCAACGATGCCGGCGCGGCACTGTCGAGCGGCACCTACTTCCTGCGGCTCGAGGCCGGTGAGCGGCACGCCAGCCGCAAGCTGAGCCTGGTGCGGTAGGCGAGAGTGCCTGGTGCGCCGACAGGCGTGCCGGAACGGATGATGGGCCGGGACTCTTGACGGGTCCCGGCCTGTCGCGTTTGCGGGGGGGGCGATCCCCGGAGCGCGCCGGGTTTCACCGCCCGCCCGCCGCGTCGCGGGGCTACAATGATGCGAGCGGGCTGCGACCGGCGCATCGCAGGAGCCCAGGCAGCACCGAGGCGAGCAGCCTCCGGCCACCGTCGTGGGGCGGGCCGTCGGTTCCCTCCGGGCGCCGGTGCCGTCCTCGCGAGAGGAGGACGACGGTGAAACGGTCGACGATCTCCGGTGTGTCACGAGCCGCTGCTACCACCGGCCTGCTACCGATCCTCGCCATCCTGCTCGCCGCACCGGCCGGATCGACCACCATCCACGTCCCGGGCGAGCAGCGATCGATCGCCGCCGGCATCGCGGCGGCCGGGCCCGGCGACACGGTGCTCGTCGCCTGTGGCACCTATGCGGAGCACGACCTCTTGATCGACAAGGCGGTCTGCGTGCGCAGCGCGACCGGCGCGCCGGACTGCGTCACGATCGACGCCGGGCGTCTGGGACGCGGACTCCACTTCGCGGCCGGCAGCGACGACGCGCGCCTCGAGGGGGTCACCGTGACCGGCGGTCTCGCCGTGGGTTCCGGTTTCGACTCCGAGGGGGGCGGCATCTACTGCCGGGACGCCTCGCCTCGCATCGCCGACTGTCTCATCACCGTCAACGAGGCGGAGGCGGCCGGCAGCGGCATCTGCTGCCGGTCGGCATCGCCCGAGATCGTGCGCTGCGACCTCGTCGACAATCTCCAGACGATCGACGGTGGCGGGATCTACTGCACCCACTCGTCGCCGACCCTGGATCACTGCACCTTCCTCGCCAACGAGGCGCTGTTCTGGGGTGGCGCGATCTTCTGCACGTTCTCGTCGCCCTCGATCTCGCATTGCACACTGGCCCGCAACGCCGCTCACTGGGGCGGTGGTTTCTGGTGCGTCGCCGAGTGTTTTCCACTGATCGAGAACTCGATCATCGCCTCGAGTGCCGAGGGCGAGGGAATCTACGTCTACGACAACCCATCGGTCCCGTCAGCGCCGAGCGTCGTCTGCTGCGACGTCCACGGCAACGCCGGTGGCGAGTATGGCGGCGCGATCGAGGATCAGACCGGGCTCCACGGCAACATCTCCGGGCCGCCGCTGTTCTGCGACCTGGAGGCCGGCGACCTGCATCTGGCGGCGGTCTCACCGTGTTTGCCGGAGCACAACGACTGCGGCGTGCAGATGGGGGCGCGGGGGCGGGGCTGTGACTGGCCGACCGCGATGATGCCGGCGCCGGCGCCGGTCACGATGCTCCACACCTGGAGCAGCCCGAACCCCTTCAACCCGTCCACCACCGTCTTCTTCACCCTGCCACGCGCGATGCCGGTCGCGCTCAGGATCTACGACGCGCAGGGACGCGTCGTGCGGCGTCTGCTGGGCGGCGAACCGCGCGCGGCAGGGCGCGCGCACATCGCCTGGGATGGACGCGACGACGGCGGGGAGCGCGTGGCCTCGGGGGCCTACTTCTACCGGCTCGAGGCGGGCGATCGAGTGCGGACACGCAAGCTGACGATGGTCCGCTGAGCGGAACCTCGCGCCGCGGGTAGGGACCATGCCGGAGACACGCTGGACAGGACCACGATCGACGGGCGATGCCTTGCTGCTCCTCGTGCCGCTCATGACGACGATGATCGCGATGCCTGCGGTCGATGCTCGCGGCACGACCTACATCGTCGCTCCGGACGGCATGGGTGATCAGCCGACGATCCAGGCGGCGATCGACGCGGCGCGGGACGGTGACGTCGTCGAACTCCTCGACGGCGCC
>JASFRE010000219.1:0-7402 GCA_050115055.1 Candidatus Eiseniibacteriota bacterium
GAGATCGCGGCATCGAAGCGACCGCGCCGCACGCTGCGCATGTCGCCGCGGCGGAAGCGGATGTCGAGACCGCGCGCCTTGCGTCGTGCCTCGGCGAGCATCGCCGGGCTCAGGTCGCTGGCGGTGACCCGGTAGCCGCGGCGGGCCAGATCGATGGACTGGGCGCCGGTGCCGCAGGTCAGGTCGAGAACCGTGCGCACGCCGCGCCGGCGGAAGAGCCGGTGCAGGAAGGCGTTCATCTCCGGCGTCTCGCCGGTACCTGCGAGCTCGAGGCGGTCGTAGTACGGCGCGTGTCGCTCGTAGTCGTGTGGTCGGAGCTGCAACTGGAACCTCCTGCCGTCGTCGCGCGGTCGCGCGCCGCCGCCGCCACGACCGGCGCGCCGCCGCCGCCACGACCGGCGCTTCGCCCGCCGCGTCGCTCAACCCGGCGTCGTCGCTGCCGTCAGGGTCATCGCCGACCCGGCCGCGATCTCCGCCTCCTCGTCGTGCAGCTCGCGGAACGCGTCGCGCACGCGGTGCTCGGCCAGGAGCTCGAAGTAGCGCGCCACCAGCCGGCGGATCGCGTCGATGGTCTGCGATCGATGGATGCTCTTGCGGAGCCGCGCGCCGTGCGGCAGGCCGCACGTGAAGTAGGAGACGACCTTCTTGATGCGCCCCATGTACCAGGCCGGGTTGCCGTCGCACTCCTCGATCATGCGCGCGAAGTAGTCGAGCAGCACGCGCTGGCGGTCGTCCAGCGTCGGCTCGAACGGCGCCTCGCCCCGCAGGGCTTCGCCGATCTGCCGGAGCAGCCACGGGTTGCGGAGCACGCCGCGGCCCACCATGACCCCGTCGGCGCCGGACCGCTCGAGCGCCTCCAGGGCGCTGCCGACCGTCACGATGTCACCATTGACGAGCACCGGGATCGTGACCGCCTCCCGGACCGCCGCCACCGCCTGCCAGTCGGCCTGGCCGCGGTACATCTGCGTGCGCGTGCGACCGTGCACGACGAGCATCGCCGCGCCGGCGCGCTCGGCGAGCCGGGCGATCTCCGGGGCGTTGCGGTGCGCGTCGTCCCAGCCGAGGCGCATCTTGACGGTGAACGGAATGGTCAGGGCCCCGGCCACGGCGTCGAAGATGCGCGCCGCCACCCCGGGCTCGCGCATCAGCGCCGCGCCGGCGCAGCCGGAGGTGACCTTCTTCGACGGGCAGCCCAGATTCAGGTCGACGAGATCGGGCCGGAGCGTCTCGCAGAAGCGGGCCGACTGCGCCATGCGTCCGGGGTCGCGGCCGTAGATCTGGATCGCCACCGGGTGTTCGCCGGGGTCGATCTCCGCCATCTGCCAGGCGCGCTCAACCTCGCGCGTCATCGCCTCGGAACTCACGAACTCGGTGACCGTCAGGCCGCAGCCGCCCAGCCCGCGGATCATGCGGCGGAAGCCGCGGTCGGTGATGCCCTCCATGGGCGCCAGCGCGCACGGCGGGTCGATCAGCTGGTCGCCGATTCGGATCGGCGAGCGTACGTGGTCTGCCATGGTCCTCGCGCTGGTGGTCCGGGGTGGACGCTCCGGTTCCGTTCGGCTCGGGTCGCGTTGCGTCGGCTCGGGTCGCGTTGCGTCGGGTCGGGCCGCATCGCGTCGGGTCACGTCGGGTCGCGGCCCGTCAGCTCGGGTCGCGACCGCCGATGATACAGGATTCGAGCCGGCCGTGCGCGCCGCCTAGCGGGTCGCGAAGACGCCGGTCGCGAAGGCCTCGACCTCGAGCACCTTGATCACCTGGTCGGTCGCCGTGTCGATCACCGTGACCACGCCCGGGTCCTCGCCGTCGATCGGGTGGCGGGCCGTGTAACCGCCGTTCCGGTTCTCCGAGGAGACGAAGCAGTAGCGGCCGTCGGCGTCGAAGTCGAGCCCGTGCGGCAGCCTGAGCGACGGATCGGTGATCGTCGTCAGCAGCGCGAAGGGGGAGGTCGAGTAGACCGACACGGTGCCGTCGAGGATGGCGCCGCCCATCAGCTGCTGGCCGCGGTTGGCGACGTAGAGCTTCGAGCCGTCCGGCGTCACCTTGAGGTGCCAGGGGGCGGCGCTTCCGGCGGCGACCGCCAGCGAGTCGATGGCCGTGCCCTGAGTGCGATCGATGACGCGGATCTCGCCCGTCGGCGAGTCGGGCGAGATCGTGCAGCTGGCGTAGATCCACGGCTGGGTCGGATGGGTGGCGATCTGCAGGATGCGGTACGACGACGACCCGATGTCGCCCCGCACGCGCTCGGCGATCGGGATGTGCGTCGTCACCTGATCGGTGGCGGTGTCGATGACCGTGATGTGATCGGAGTCGAAGTTGGCGACGTAGACCTCGCTGCCGTCCGGACTCATCGCGATGCCGTGCGGGGTATAGAGGACCTGGATCTCGCTGGTCGTCTCGAGGGTCGCCAGGTCGATGACCGTCACGAAGCCCGGCGCGCCTGGATCGATGACGAAGTGGGTCACGTAGGCCTTGCTGCCGTCCGGTGTCACCGCCGTCAGCGCCGCCAGCGGTCGCGACGTCTGCAGCCGGTCGAGCACCGCGTCTCCGGCGTCGAACTTCCAGACGCCGGGGGCCTGCAGCAAGGTGACGATCCAGCTGCCATCGGCGGTCACCGCGCCGAAGTGGGGGGCGGCGAACAGACCGCCGCTCGAGAACGGCTCGACGGGAATCGTGCGAATGACGAGCAGGTCGTCGACGCCGATGACCGACAGCGTGTCGGCGCCCTGTCCGGTCACGTAGACCTTGTCCTCGACGTCGGCGAAGGCGGGGACCCCGAGGTCGTCGGGACAGCCGTCGCCGATCCAGCTCTCGATGGCGGTGATGTCGCTCTCACCGAGCAGCGTCGCGTGGTCCGGGGTCGACGCCGCCCGCCCGCGCAGCATGTCGATCATCAGGCTGCGCTCGGGGCTGTACGGGATCACCGCCTCGCCGAAGTCCGAGCCGGCGAGGAGCGCCGCGCGCCCGTCGAGCCTCAGCCCGGCGCTCGGTGCCGGCTCCGCATGGCAGCCGGTGGTCGCGCAGCTCTGCTGGAGGACCGGCAGGACGGTGCTCGAGAAGGTCGGCTCGCCCATCGGGCCCATCTCGCCGCCGTCGTCCTCGTTGTCGCATCCGGTCACGGCGAGGCCGGCGAGTCCCACCACCGCGAGCGCTGCGATGACCGTCCATGCCGTCGCCGAGCGCGGCGTCGCCGTGGTGTCCGCTCCCCCGTCGCCTGCACGTCGTCGCATCGCGTCCCGTCGTTGCACGGCGTCCCCCTCGTGTCCGTGCCGGTCGGACGCGCCCGGGCCCTCGTGGCTCGACGCGGCCTGGCACCGTGTGCCCGATCTCCGTTTGGATGCGTCATCCGGCCCGGCGGTGCCGACGCGTGGGATCGCGTCGCCGGGGCGCGGTCAGCGGATCAGCACGAGGCGGCGGTGCAGGGTCGATCCGGCACCCTCGAGGCGGAGGACGTAGACTCCCGAGGCGACCGGGCGGCCGCTCTCCGCGCGACCGTCCCAGCGCAGACGGTGCTGTCCGGCGGTCAACGGCCCGTCGACGAGCGTCCTGACCAGGTGGCCGCGGACGTCGTACACGCGGAGTCGCGCGTGCCCCGCCTCCGGCATGCCGAGCGCGATCACGGTCGACGGGTTGAAGGGGTTGGGGACCGCATGCCCCAGGGTCAGCGTACCCGGAGTCGCCGGCGCCGCCGACCCGACGCCGGTCGGGTCGCGATCGAGCGTGAAGTCGATGCCGCCCGTGTCCTGGCCCAGCACCACGCTCACCGGCATCGCCCCCGCCGGGGTCGGACTCTCGGGATAGTACTCGCCGACGTAGCCGCCGATGCCGGCACTCTTCGCCCCGTACTCCCCCGGCGGCAGCGGCACCGAGCGATAGCTGCCGTCGATGATGGTGATCGACGCGCGTAGCGTGTCACCGCCGAACTCGAACGGCGAGACCGGAACCCCGGACAGCGGATCGCCGGTCTGCGCATCGACGACCGCCCCCGAGAAGCTGCCCCCCTCGTCGAGCACGAAGTCGATCCCCGTGCGCTCCTGCGGCGTGGTCAGCCAGAGCGTCTGCGCGAGGCCGGTGCTGGCCGGGCGGTAGCTCGGGACGTCGTCGTAGTACTCGCCGATCCAGAACGTGTCGCCCGGCATCGCCTCGATCCGATAACCGCCCGCTGGCAGGAGGGAGGCGCTGTAGACCCCGTGCTCGTCCGTGGTGGCGGTCGAGACCACCAGCCCGGTCAGCACGTCGACCGCCCGGACCTCGAGCCCCGCGATCGGGTCCAGACCCTCGTCGAGCACCATGCCGCCGACGATCGAGAAGGCGAGGCCGCACGCCTCGACGCCGTAACCGATCTGCGGGCAGCCCGGCACGCCGAGCACCGGCGAGTCGCTGTGCAGGTCGTAATCGAACGTTGCCGGGTCGCAGTAGAGCGGATCGGCGATGAAGTTCCCGCCACCATTGTGGCCGCAGTTGGTATTGACGACGTTGTCCCAGAAGACCGTGCAGCTGACATCCGGCTGGGCGCCGATGCACTGCAGCCCCGCTCCCGACCGCGTGCCACTGATGATCGATGCCATCACCTCGGCGGTCTCGCCGAGCAGGAACGGACTGGTGCGCAGGCCGAAGACCCCGTTGCCGTCGATGGTCGTCTGGCTGACGACATGGTCGCCGCGCAGGTCGATGCCGCCGCCCGCCACGTCGATCGCGTTCTGCGCCACCAGGCAGTCATGGATGGTGATCTGCTGCTCGTCGCTGGCGAGGATGCCGGTGCGCCCGCAGCCGATGATCCGGCAGTTCTCGATGACCGCCGGACCGGTCACCACGATGCCCTCGCGCGGCCCGGTCACCGTGAAACCGCGCACCGTCGGCGCGCCGTCGTCGATCGACAGCACGGTCCGCTGCGTCCCGGAGACCTGGAGTGACGTCAGTGCGGGACCGCTCGCCGCCACCAGGACGACGTCGGACTGCGTGATCGTGAACGGACCCTCGTACGTCCCCGGGTTGACGCGGATGGTGTCGGTCGAGCAGCTGCCCGCGAGCTCGAGCGCCGTCTCGAGATCGAGATCGCGCGGCACGACCACGGTCGGCGGCAGGTCGATGCCGGCCCGTGTCGTCGTCGTGTCGGCCGCGGCGCCATCGTCGACCACCAGGGTGATCGTGTAGACCGTCCGGCCCGGCGGGTAGAGATGCAACGGGTTCGGGCCGGCGCCGGTCGCCCCGTCGCCGAAGTCCCAGCTGTAGTCGAGCGCATCGCCGTCCGGATCGCTCGACGCGGTGCCGTCGAAGGTGACCGGAATCGAGGAGTTGCCGCAGTACGGTCCACCGGCATCGGCGGATGGCGGCAGGTTGGCGCCGGCCGGATCGAGCACCAAGCGCACCGAGTAGCACAGACCCCAGCCGAAGTCGTCGAGATCGAACCAGTCCAGGTGATCGCCGGAGACGTTGGCGAAGGCGCGCCCGGTCTGGCTGGGGACGTCGCCGTCGGAGCCGATGTACCAATTGGGGATGGCCGGCGCGGTGTACGGGTAGACCACCCCGATCCACAGACGCTCGCCGACCGACATCGGCACCGGCGGCGAGACCTCGAAGACGCTGTACGTCTCCGCGCCCGGGATCGGCGTCTCGATCAGCTTGAAGAGCTCCGAGCCGCACGCGTCGACCGGCAGGCCGCCGTCCTCGCGCCAGATGTAGATGTTGGTCGTCAGGTCCGGCTGGCTGAGCTGCCGGAACCAGACCTTGACCGCGGTGATGAGCCCGTCCTCGACCGTGTTGTCGAGCGGGAAGCCGAAGCCGACCAGGTTGCCAGGGCTGAACGGCGGGCCCGGCAGGCAGTCACCCCCCACGAAGTTGGCCTGGATGCCGAGCAGGGAGTCCGGCGGCTCGGTGTCGCAGCCGAGCTCGAAGGTCTGGCGCAGGTCGGCCGCGGGCCCCGGCATCACCGGTGGCGCCTCGGCCGCGCGGGTCGAGCCGGCCACCAGGGCAGCCTGTGGCGACGCATCGACGGCGGTCCCGGGCAGGAGCCCGGCGACGCACAGCAAGCCGATGACGATCGAGGCCAGATCTGAATCGCGACGTTGAGGTAACGTCTTGCGGCGAAATGACATATGGGAGAGAGCCGGAATGGCGCGTCGTGGAACCCGGGTTGTGCGGCCCCGTTGATCTGGATGATACCACCGGCTAGAGGGTGGCGCCAGGGGACGGCACCGCGAGGGCGGCGGCGAGCGCCCCGAGGCCGCGCTCGAGGACGTCGACCGGGGCCGTCGCACCCAGCCGGAGCCCGCGTGGCTCGCCAAAGAAGCGCCCCGGGACCACCCCGATCCGCGCCGACTCGAGGAGCTGCGCCGCCAGGCGTGCCGTGTCCCGGGAGGCCGCCGGCCCGGCGAGAAGCGGGAAGACGATCGGTCCGGCCTCCGGCCAGACCGTCTCCAGCTCCGCTCGGGTGTCGAGCCAGCGCCGGAGGACGGGGCGAGCCGTCTCGACCAGGGCACGGCTCCGTGCGGTCAGCGCCGGCAGCCGGTCGAGCGCCCTGAGGCCGAGGGCGACGCTCGGCGCCGGTTGCACGACGCCCAGGTAATCGTTGATGCGCGAGGCGCGCTCGACCAGCGTCGCCGGGCCGATGATCCAGCCGAAGCGCAGCGCCCCGAGCCCGTAGACCTTGGTCAGGCTCGAGGTGGCGATGATGTTGGGGGCGAGGCGGGCGGCGGTCGACGGCTCCTCGTCGTAGAGGAAGTCGCGATAGACCTCGTCGACCAGCAGGCAGGCGCCATGGCGGGCGGCCCGCGTCGCCAGCTCGCGCATCACGTCGGGCGGCGTGCGCACGCCGCTCGGGTTGTGCAGGTCGGTGAGCGCCACGACACGGGTCTCGGGACGGAGCCGCGCCTCGAGGGCGTCCGGGTCGATCGCGAAGCCGGCCTCGAATGGCCTCGGCAACCCGTCGACCGCGTCGGCGAGGGCCTCCACCTGCTGCCGGTACGGGGTGTAGACCGGCGCCTCGACCACGGCATGGCCGCCGCCCTCGAGCAGCGCGGCGAGGGCCAGGAAGTTGCCGAGCGACGTGCCCTCGGTCGGATAGACCTGCGCGGGCGTCACCCCGTAGCGGGCCGCGATGCGTTCGCGCACGCGGTCCGAGCCGTAGGCGTTGGCACGCTGGTCGAGCGCCGGGGCATCGTCGGCCCCGAGCCCGAGCTCCTCCGGACCGACCGGCGGCACGCCGCTGGCGCCGATCAGTGCGACGTCGCGCGGCACCGTCTTGGCCCACTGCAGATATTCGACCAGCGGAAAGCGCATCGCGTGCTCCTGGCCGACGGTGGTGGCCGGCCGGCGGTGGTGGCCGGGCGGCGGCGGTGGCCGGCCGGCGGCGGCACCCTAGCAGCCCTGCACGTGAAGGTCCAACGCCTGCCCGCAGGCGTGCGTC